>CAJWVP010000171.1 GCA_913048145.1 uncultured Rhodospirillaceae bacterium | reverse complement strand
GTCCGGCTGCACGAAAAGACGTGATGCGGTACTTAATTTTTTTGCCGCGTGCGCCTCAATGAGTGATCATTCAGTTCATTTAGGGCCCTATTGAATCAAACTAAAATCTGCCGGTGGCGCGGCAGGAGGAGAGATCATGAGCACACCCCCATTTCGCGCCGATCATGTCGGCAGTCTCCTGCGGCCGGCCAGTGTGATGGAGGCACGCAAGAAATTCTATTGCGACGCCCCGACGATATCGGCCGAGGAACTGAAGGCGATCGAGGACGATGATGAGGAGGTGCAGGCTGCTGTGCGCATGGCCGCGAGCGATGACAGTACAGGCGGAGGCATTTCCATCCGTACCCGCAAACGCACCATCATGCCGCGCTCTCCGGTGCAGGCAAAATATCTTGAGGCTCTAGGCCGTGCGGATCTGACCTTTGGTCTTGGCCCGGCCGGTACCGGCAAAACCTATCTGGCCGTGGCCATGGCGGTCTCGGATCTGATTCAGGGCAAGGTCGATCGGCTGATTCTCTCGCGTCCGGCAGTGGAGGCCGGGGAACGTCTCGGGTTCCTGCCGGGTGATTTACAGGACAAGATCGACCCCTATCTGCGCCCGCTCTATGACGCACTCTATGACATGCTGCCCGGCGAGCAGGTGGCCAGCCGACTTGAAAGCGGCGAAATCGAGGTTGCACCGCTGGCCTTCATGAGAGGCCGGACCTTGTCGAACGCTTTCGTCATCCTGGACGAGGCACAGAACACCACGGCCGTCCAAATGAAGATGTTCCTCACCCGACTGGGCGAACATTCGAGCATGGTGATCACCGGCGATTTGACGCAGGTTGATCTGCCGCGGGGGGTGCGATCGGGCCTGCGTGACGCCATCGATGTGTTGGGCCATGTGAGGGGCCTTCGCTTCATCAATTTCACGGAGACCGATGTGGTCCGCCATCCCTTGGTCACTAAAATCGTTCACGCCTACGGCAAGGTCGACGCCCAGCGCCAGACGGGTGCGCGTTATGAGTTGGACGAAGCCTTGAGCGGGCAAGGGAAAAATGGCAAGCCTTGAGATGAACACCGCTGCCATCCTGGCTTTGGAAGTGACCGTCGCGACGGACGGATGGTGGGAGGCTGTAGCGGCGCCGGAGGAGGTTGCTGCGCGCGCTGCGCGCGCCGCCTATATAGCCGTGTCGCTGGATCTCGGCCGTTCCTCTGAGGCTGCCGTGGTGCTCACCGATGATGCCGAGGTACAGATTCTAAACCGTGATTACCGGAACGAGGACCGCGCCACGAACGTGCTGTCCTTCCCGGCTTTTGACGAGGACGACATAGCCCGCCTGCCTGCCGATGCGCCGCTGATACTGGGAGACGTGGTCATCGCTCTGGAAACCGCCACGGCGGAGGCCCGGGCGGAGGCCAAAACGGCGGCGGATCATCTCAGCCATCTGGTGGTTCACGGGATGCTGCATCTTTTGGGCCACGACCATAAAACCGATGACGAGGCTACTATCATGGAGCGGCTGGAAGTGGATGTCCTTGGCCAGCTCGGTGTCGCTGATCCCTATGTGGTGGCCGATGAGGCGGCGGCGCCATGAGTGATCTTGTCCCTGTCCCGGCAACCGACGAAGACACGTCGGCGCCACAGAAATCGGGTGGAATATTTCGCGACTGGTTGCGCATGCTGCGCCGCGGACGCAATGGCGACGGTTCCATTCGCGACACACTTGAGGAATTGATCGAAGAGCGCGAAGAATCCGATCAGCCCATCAATGAAGATGAGCGACTGTTGCTGGCCAACATTTTCGAATTGCGCGACCGCACGGTCCACGACGTGATGGTGCCTCGCGCAGATATCGTCGCCATCGAGGGGGAAACCGCCCTGTCTGATATAATCGATGTGATTACCGGCGAGGGCCATTCCCGGCTACCGGTGTATGGCGAATCCTTGGATGACGCCATGGGCTTTATTCACGCCAAGGACGTCTTGGCCTGGCGCGGCGCGGAAGCCAACTTCTCACCGTCGCGTATCCTGCGCCGGGTGCTGTTTGTGGCACCGTCCATGCAGGTTCTGGAGTTGCTGTTGGAGATGCGTGTCAAGCGCGCCCACATGGCCCTAGTGGTTGATGAATATGGCGGCGTCGATGGCCTGGTCACCATCGAGGACTTGGTGGAGGAAATTGTCGGCGAGATTGAGGACGAGCACGACCAGAACGACGACCCGGCGCTGACGCCTGCGGCGGACGGCAGTCTTATCGCCGACGCGCGTGTTACCATCGAGCACCTGGAGGAGACCGTCGGTCCCATCCTCGGCTCCGATGAGGAGCGTGAGGATATCGATACGCTTGGCGGCCTAGTGTTTTCCCTGGCCGGCCGGGTGCCGATCCGCGGCGAACTGATCCGCCATTCTTCCGGCGTCGAGTTCGAGGTCTTGGAGGCGGACCCCCGGCGCATTCGTCGGCTCCGCCTGCGCGGCCTGCCGCAACGGCCGAGCGGAGAGTAGGCGTTGTCGCGATTGGCTTGGCTGCGCCGCGCCCAGTTAGTTGGTTTAGGTGCGATCGGGGCGCTGGCCCTGCCGCCGTTTCATTTGGTGTTCATGCTGCTGCCGGCCATTACGGGCCTGATCTGGATACTGGATCAGGCCGATGATCGGCGCTGCGCCTTTGGGATTGGTTGGTCGTTCGGCCTCGGCCAGGGACTGGTTGGTTATTACTGGGTATCCAGCGCCTTTCTGGTGGACACCGTCGCGCACGGCGTGCTGGCGCCGTTTGCCGTCGCGGGTCTGGCCGGCTGCCTGGCGATCTTTCCCGCCGCTACGGCATCCATCGCCTGGTCCCTGTGGCGGTGGTGGGGCCCGTCGCCGCTCGCGCGAATCTTGACCTTTGCCGGGCTTTGGGCGGCCAGTGAATGGCTACGCGCAGACATCCTGACCGGGTTCCCCTGGAACCTGGTGGCCACGGTCTGGAGTTTTTCGCCGGAGATGCTTCAGGCGGCGGCCCTGGTCGGGCCCTATGGGCTGGGAATGATCACCATCGCCGTCGCCGGATTGCCAGCCATATTTTTGTTTGGCGACAACCGCCGCGTCGCGATGATTTGTCTGGGCGTCGGCCTACTTGTACTTGCCGATGTATGGGTCCTGGGGTATGTGCGCCTCGGCTCCGCACCGCCGTCGGCCGTGGACGGGGTGCGCTTGCGTCTGGTGCAGCCCAACATTCAGCAACACCTGAAGTGGCGCCGCGAACTGCGACTCGAACACGTGCGCAAACAAATGCGCCTTAGCGATGGCCCCGATGCCGCTGGCGCCTGGCCGACCCACGTTATCTGGTCAGAAACGGCCGTTCCCTTCAACCTTTCAGCCGACGTCGGGCTCCGCCAGGTCATGGCATCCGCGGTACCAGCAGACGGACTTCTGATCACTGGTGCGCCGCGCGGGGAAACGGTCGAAGGCGAGGAACGGCGCGTCTTCAACAGCATACATGCCCTCGATCCAAAGGGCGAGATCACGGCCACCTACGACAAGCGCCATCTGGTGCCCTTCGGCGAATACGTGCCGCTTCGCTGGCTGTTTGGCTTCTCGAAATTGACTGCCGGCCGGCTTGATTTTCATCCGGGCACCACGCCCCAGGTCTTTGACCTCGCGGGCCTGCCACCGGCAATCATGTTGATCTGCTATGAGATCATCTTCCCCGCCAAGGTTGGGGCTGGCCAACGTCGTGCGGCGTGGATGCTGAACCTGACCAACGACGCATGGTTCGGGATCACCGCGGGCCCACATCAGCATCTCGCCGCCGCGCAGTTGCGTGCGGTCGAGCAGGGATTACCCGTCGTGCGTGTTGCCAACACAGGCATTTCCGCCGTTATCGACGCTCACGGAAGGATCGAGGTGCGACTGGGCCTGGGCCAGAAAGGGCGACTGGATACTACTTTGCCAAAAGGGCTCGCCGGACCACCGCCCTACGGCCAATATGGGGATTGGCTGACATTGATCATGATTTCGCTGGGCTTGGCCGCTCTTTGGCTGCCGCGCCTAGCCCAGGGTCCGAATCCAGGTAACGCCGTGAAACCGTGAATGCTCAATGGGCTAGTATTATCGTATATGAACGCGCATATTCTGTTCCAGCCGGAAATTATGAAACGGCGCCGTATCACGAACGGAAGGTGAGCCGGGACAGAGACCGATGGCGGCTGATGGCAGCGAAGATGGACGCATAGGGTGACGACCACGGCTACCGCTTGGCGTTTCCAATCCCATCGACATTCACGTTGGCAACCGGCTGCGGTTTCGCCGAACATTGCTTGGTTATTCACAGGAACGCCTGGGTGACGAAGTTGGCCTGACTTTCCAGTACATATAGAAGTATGAGCGCGGCGCGAATCGCATTGGTGCCATTCGGCTTTATCGGTTTGCGCGTATTTTGGACGCGCCTGTCACGTATTTTTCCTCGAGGAATAGTCTGATGAGATTAGTTCCCACGAGGGACAACTGGATTTGGGCATGGCCAACCGACGTCAGGAAGAACTGGCACACAGCCCCATGGCGTAACGGGAAACGCGGAAGTTGATGCGAGCCTATTAACCGAATTAGGATTCAGCGGTGCGCCGGGGCCTGTTCGACTTGACTACAATTCTAGCCAAGACGGCCGACTGACACTCGATCTCGAGGATCATATCGATCGCGCGCGGATCAGTTGACCGGCGATTATTCTTGACGCTGTTAATAAAGGCTGTAAAAAAACGGCCTTCGCCGAACGGCGACCGGGCGTGGACGGATTTCACCTGCTTGCCACCACGTTAAAAAAGGCACTAAGAGGCCCGGTTGCCGTTCAGCCTTGAATGAACATGCGGCGCGTCGCCGTAAACCCTTAGCGGAGGGAATCGACCTTGAAAAACGGCAACTACCTATTTACCAGTGAATCCGTGTCCGAGGGACACCCCGACAAGATTTGCGACCGAATTTCGGATTCGATAGTCGACACCTATCTTGAGGTTGACCCCTACGCACGCGCCGGCGTCGAAACTTTGGTGACCACAAACCTCGTGGTGCTGGCCGGGGAAAGTCGTTGTGTCGGTGACGTTTCTAATGAACGGCTCGAACATGTTGCCCGTCAGGCGATCAAGGACATTGGCTACGACCAGGACAACTTCCACTGGGAGAAATCCGAGGTTCAGGTTCACGTCCATATGCAGTCCGTGGACATCGCTCAGGGCGTTGACGCAGCCGGTAATAAGGATGAGGGCGCCGGCGACCAGGGACTGATGTTCGGCCACGCCTGCCGCGAAACGGACGTGCTCATGCCGGCCGCCATCCATTTCTCCCACGATATTCTGCGCCGCATGGCGGCAGCCCGCCACGCCGGCAAAACCCTCGGTTTGGGACCGGATTCGAAAAGCCAGGTGACCCTCAAGTACGTGGATGGCAAACCCGTCGGCGCCACGTCGGTAGTGGTGTCGTCACAGCACACGGAAGACCTGTCCCAGGATGATGTCCGTGAGATTGTGCGGCCCTTCGTCCTCGACGTCCTGCCCGAGGGTTGGATGTGCCCAGAGGATGAATTTTATGTGAACCCGACCGGTCGTTTCGTCATCGGCGGCCCCGACAGTGACGCCGGCCTCACGGGCCGGAAGATCATTGTCGATACCTACGGCGGCGCGGCCCCACATGGTGGCGGCGCCTTTTCTGGGAAGGATCCGACCAAGGTTGACCGTTCGGCCGCCTACGCCGCGCGCTATGTGGCGAAAAACGTGGTCGCTGCCGGCCTGGCGGATGAATGTACCATCCAGGTGGCCTATGCCATCGGCGTTTCGAAGCCCCTGTCCGTGCTCATCGATACCAATAGAACGGCTCAGGTGGACGAGGTGAAACTGGCCAACGTGCTTCAGGAGATGGTTGACCTCAGCCCGCGGGGTATCCGTGAGCACCTGCAATTGAGCCGACCCATCTATGCCCGTACGGCCGCGTACGGCCATTTCGGCCGTGAGCCCGATGACGACGGCGGCTTCTCCTGGGAGAAGACGGACTTGGTTGATGAGTTGAAGTCGGCTTTTGGCGCCAGTTGAACGTCGAGGCGGACCACACCATTCAGCGTTGGTTCGGGCGGCGCACCGGGCGCAAGTTAACGGCTGCGCGGCAGCATCTGATAGCGGAGCTGCTGCCGAAGTTGCGCCTGGATCCGAATTCTGATCTCGGCGAGGCTGCAATCCTTTTCCCGGAACTGGTTGACGATCTTTGGATGGAAATTGGCTTCGGGGCCGGTGAGCACTTAGTGGCTCAGGCCGCGCGCCATCCAAACATTGGGTTCATTGGTTGTGAGCCCTATGTCAACGGTGTCGCCGCGCTTCTGGCTGCGATCAATGACGAGGCATTAACCAACATTCGCATTTACGACGATGATGTACGTCAACTGATGCCGATGATGCCAGCGGCCTGTCTCGGCCGTCTTTATTTGCTGTTTAGCGATCCGTGGCCTAAGGTTCGCCACCATCGGCGGCGCATGACTGTCGAGGCCAACCTGGGCAGCTTCGCCCGTTTGCTGCGTCCCGGGGCTGAGTTCAGGTTCGCCTCGGATCAGACTGAGTTCGCTGCCTGGACGTTGGAGCGCGTGCTCCGCGATCGGCGGTTCACGTGGGTGGCGC
>CAJWVP010000170.1 GCA_913048145.1 uncultured Rhodospirillaceae bacterium | reverse complement strand
TCGCCGCCGAGGTGATTAAGCATCCCGGCGCGGTGATCTCACCCGCGCACATGCCGACACTCTTGTAACCGGAGATCAGGGAGATGGACGACATTCGAGATATTCTCAGCGCCAACCGCGTCGTGCCTGTGGTTGTCCTGGACCGGGTTCAGGACACCGCGCCCCTGTGCGAAGCGCTATTGCAGGGTGGAATCCACGCGATAGAAGTAACCCTCCGCACCGAGGCCGCTATGGCCGCTATCGGTGAGGCTGCAAAACGCTTTCCGGACATGATCGTCGGCGCCGGCACATTGCTGAACGCCAACCAGATCACACAGGTCATGGATTTGGGGGCACGCTTCGGTGTCAGTCCCGGGTCGACCCCGGCGCTCCTGGAAGCGGTTTCCACCAAGGGGTTACCGTTTCTGCCGGGCGGGTCCAGCGTTTCGGAGTTCATGGCGTTAGCGGAAGCTCGATTTCCAGTCCAGAAGTTCTTCCCCGCCGGCGCCGCCGGTGGCCCCGCGTTCCTAAAAAGCTTGGCGTCCCCGCTAGCCGACATCAGCTTTTGCCCGACCGGCGGAATCAACGCAGAAAATGCAGAGGACTATCTAGCGCTTCCCAACGTCATCGCGGTGGGCGGTTCCTGGTTCGTCAGCGCTGATCGCATCCGAAACGGCGCCTGGTCCAACATCACAAACGACGCCAAGAATATCGTCACCCAGTTCGGCGACGCCAATTCGTGATGACGGCGCCAAAATGGTTCGACAAGTCGTCTGATCTCTCCAATGAACGGCATTCGGCTCGCGCGTCTTACCGTCTTGGGACGCGATGAGTGAGATGCACTAGCCTCGGATCGCCTTATAGCTCGCCGTTGCGCCCCAGGCAGTGTCCCAATTCTGATCCAGCATGTCAGTCTCTGCGTCCGCCTTGTAGAACTTGTTCGGCACCTGGAACATAGCCAGGAACAAACCGCCTTCCGGCGACCAGGCCTTGTGGCGGCTGCCCATCGGCCGCCAGACGAAGTCGCCTTCTTTGCACTCCCCTTCTGGACAAACCAGGTGGCCCTCCAAGACATAGGTCTGTTCGATCAGCATGTGTTCGTGGTCTGGCAACTCAGCGCCAGGCACCATCCGCATAAGAGCCGTTAGGAGCCCTGTTTCCTTGTCCACCAACAGAGTTTTCACGGTGATCCCCTCGAAATCTGTCTCTTCCCATGGCAGCTGGGAGACCGAAACGAAGCGCGACGCCAGATCAGCGAGCCCTTCATGTCCGGCGTGCGGTGTGATGGCGGTGGTCATGATCCTCTCCTTGTCCGTTACTCAGCTGCTGAAACTAACATCGCCCTGACGCTCAGTCCGCCGCATAGTCCTTCAAGACATCCGCGTCCGGTTCCATACCGAGGCCCGGACCATCCGGTACCGTAAACATCCCGTTCTTTGGCGTGATTGCGCCACTATAGATGCATGCCTCACGCTCCAGATAGAACCATTCGGCGAGGCCACTATTAGGCACGCTGGCCATAAGGTGAAGGGTTGCCAGGAACCCAGGCCCGAAATAGGGCGCGTGTGGCATCAGGGAAACCCCATGGGTTTCCGCTAACACGGCGACTTTTCGGGCTTCGGTGATGCCACCCACCTTGGTGACGCTGGGTTGGATGTAGTCGGCGGCGTTTGCATTGATCATCTGTTTGAACTGAAAAGCCGTGCAGGCGTTCTCACCGGTCGCGATCGCGATGCCGGTCTCCGCCCGCAGCCGGGCGAGAGCGACGAAATCCTCTGGTGGGAAAATCGGCTCCTCCAGCCAGTGGATGTCGAGTTCCTGGAACGCCAGCGCCATGCGCTTGGCCTCTCCCGGCGTCCAGGGACAGTTTGTATCGACCATGATGGGGATGTCAGTTCCAGCTGCATCGCGTGCTGCGGCCACCTCTGCCACACCGGTCTCGTGCAACTTCACATAGCCATAGCCCTCATCAATGCTTTGTTTGGTTTTCTCCGCAACAATCTCTGGGTTAGAATAATTGAAGAGACTGGAATAGCCTGGGATATCGCTACGCACCTGGCCGCCCATTAATTGGCAGAGCGGCAGGCCTGCGGCCTTTCCGGCCGCGTCCCAAAGCGCGATATCAAGACCCGACAACGCGAACATGGTTACACCATAACGACCGAACAGATGAAGACGGCGTTGAAGATCAGTCATCAACGCGGATATGTCCCGTGCGTCCCGGCCCACGGCTATTGGCGCGACCATCTTTTCCAACGCCGCGTGAACCGCTTCACGACAGTGATAGGCGAAGGCGTCGCCCCAACCGACGGTCCCATCATCCATCTCTACGCGGACCAAAACGGAATCGAGCCCGCACCATTGTTGACCATTAAGTTCCAGGGCAGGGCCACCGCTGGAGAACGGAATTTGCAGAGGAATAGCTCTTACGTCAGCAATAATCAAAGGTCTGCTCCTTCATATGGAGCCGACAACCATAAATGTCACTGGGAGTGCTTGAAAGGCCGACGGCGTTAGATCAACCTATATGCCGATCAACGGCTGCACCATACGAGCAGTCAAGCTCTTGAAACGCAGCGGTGCATCAGTCACAGCCAGACAGATACAATCTTCACCCAGCGCTGCATGGGGCTGGTGATCAATATTCTCGTCTGCTTCCTGAAGATCACCTCGACTGTAGGTGCCCGTGACATCGGAAAAGGCACCAGAAAGAACAAGGGTCAACTCGAGACCACCGTGGGAGTGTGTCGGCACCGGCCGGCCAGCGGGGATCCGAAGCAAGCGCGCGGTCGTCTGTTCATCGCCAGTGGGAATGGGTAACTGGTGAGCTCCAAGCCCCAAGCGCCGCCATTCCAGGGAATCAACATCACCGCCTAAATAGCTGCGGAGGGGTTCTGGCAAAATAGGATTAGGGCCCGAGCTGTCTGTCACAGGCCGTGATGACACACTGTCTTCATGCACCGCATTCGTAGCTGCAACGATGCTCTTATACAGGTCCTCCTCAACCGGAACAGGCGCCACAGCCGACATTAGCTCCCCACCGACTGCTTCCAATTCGGAAACCGTGCGGCGGCAAATTGGACAGAGAGCCAAATGAGCCGCCACGGCTAGACTCCAAGTTTCTGCAAGGGAACCAGCGACGTAATCGAGCAAAAGATCTTCGCCCGGATGATGGGAAATGGTCATTCGCTATCTCCAATCCTTGACCGGATGTTTTTCAATGCCAGTCGGATGCGTGATTTGACAGTTCCGAGGGGAATACCTAGTGCTTCCGCAATCTCCGGATGCGCTTTCTCCTCAAAATAAGCAAGTTTAAGTACTGCTCGCTGATCTTCCGAAAGCTCCGCCATAGCCGCGTAGAGTTGAGCTGAATCCTGGGCCTGACTGATAGTTTCGGTCGCTAGTGGCTCAGGATCAGGAACAAAGGCTGGGTCATTCATATCCGGTTCTGGTCTATTAGACTTCCGGAGATGATCTATGCGCATGTTCCGCGCTATCGTAAAAATCCAGGTTGAAGCAGCAGCTCGTGCCGGTTCATATTGGTCAGCTTTGCGCCAAATCTTTACCATAGTCTCTTGAACCACTTCTTCAGCCATCTGCGGGCTAGTTCCTTGCCCCATCAAGAAAGCTTTGAGTCGCGGCGCAAAATAGTCAAAGACTGCACGAAAAGCGTCTTGGTCTTGGTTCCCTACCCTAACGAGCAAGTCGCTCATAGATTTGGAGGTCTGATCCGGATCGACTGAGGTCACCGCCCTCTCCGTTTTTACATTAGTGGTCGCCGGATTGCGCTTAGGGCCATCAGCGTCGAAGCGATCCCACTTTGGACCTCTCCCGACCATACTGCCGCCGAATGTCGCTGCATTAATGTTAATAGCGGTTTCAAACATACCAGTAATACGACCCTGACCAACACTTGGATCAACGTAAAATCAAATTTTTGCCTCCTAATTGATCTAATTGGGTCGGAGAATTGTATGTAGAGGGCGAAGTATGTTAATGAAAATTTTGACAATTGATAAGCTATGAGTGTCGCACTGTGAGCCTCGTTCCAAAAGTTTCGGAAAGCCCCCTCAATATTGCGGTGATTGGTACTGGGATTGCAGGCATGGCCGCGGCGTGGCTGCTAGAATCTCGCCATTCCGTCACTGTCTTCGAGCAAAACAGCTGGATTGGCGGTCATTCACACACTGTGAACGTGCCTTCGTCGCGAGGCCCAATTGGCGTCGATACCGGTTTCATTGTCTACAATGAGGTCAGTTATCCTAACCTAGTGGCTATGTTCGATCACTTGGACGTCCCCACGAAACATAGTGAGATGTCGTTTTCGGCCTCGCTGGAACAAGGGGGATTCGAATATGCGGGCACGGACTTGAACGGGTTATTAGGTCAGCGACGCAATATCGTAAGACCTCGGTTCTGGCGGATGATTAGAGATATCGTGCGGTTTTATCGGGAAGCACCCGCCTTGCTTGACACCGCCTCCCACCCCGAACTAAGCCTTGGCCAGTATTTAGAGAGCGAGGGTTATGACCAACGGTTTGTGGATGATCATCTCTTGCCAATGGGCGCCGCCATTTGGTCAACCACAGCAGCCGAGATTGCGGCTTATCCGGCGCAGGCCTTTATCCGCTTCTTTCAGAGCCACGGCTTGTTATCACTCAAGGACCGTCCACAATGGCGGACCGTGGCTGGAGGTAGTCAAGAATACGTGCGTCGGCTGACAGACAGCTATCGAGGGCAGATTCGCTTCGTAGGTGTGCGCAATGTTATTCGTCAAGACGATAAAGTGAGGGTTATCGACCGCGACGGCAATACGACGATCTACGACCACGTTGTGTTCGCAAGCCACGCCGATGAGACCCTCGGCATGCTTTCGGACGCAACCACGGAGGAATGCCGTCTGTTGGGTGCCTGGAAGTACACGGAAAACCGCGCCATCTTGCACAGTGATCCCTCGTTAATGCCGAAGCGCAGTCGGGTTTGGTCCAGCTGGAATTTCCTTGAAGGCACTGACAATGCACGGCTCTGCGTCACCTATTGGATGAACCGGCTCCAAACCTTGGAGACGGACGAACCTTTCTTTGTGACCCTCAACCCAACCCTCGAGCCACGGGCCGAAACCATACACAATGAATTTAAATATACCCATCCCTATTTCGATCAGGCGGCTTTGGCGTCGCAGAGGGAATTATGGTCCCTGCAAGGCTGCCGCCGGACCTGGTTCTGCGGAAGTTACTTCGGTTACGGCTTCCATGAAGACGCCTTGCAATCGGGCTTGGCAGTTGCAGAACAGTTGGGTGGCGTCCGACGCCCTTGGCGCGTCTCGGCCGAAAGTGGCCGGATCCCCCTGCTGATACAGAACGAGGCTGTGGCCGCGTGACCCAGAATTCCGCCATCTATGAGGGGGACGTAGTTCATGAACGCCTTCGGCCGAAACGACATCGGTTAAAGTACCACGTGTATTCATTGTTGCTGGATATAGACGAGTTGCCGGCCCTGGCCCGCCGCTTTTGGCTAATTGGCTATAACCATTGGGCACCACTAGCTTTCTATGATCACGATCATGGTCCAGCAAATGGATCTCCTTTACGACCTTGGGTAGAAGACCATCTAGAGAAGGCCGGTCTGCCCATTGATGGTGGCCCCATACGTTTGCTCTGTTACCCCCGAGTATTCGGCTACGTCTTCAATCCAATCAGTGTCTATTTCTGTTATAGCCGGGACGGTCAGCTGACGGCGCTCCTGTACGAGGTCTGTAACACATTCAAGGAACGCCACACCTACGCCATCGCGGTTAATGGAAACAGCGCGCGGGTGATCCGCCAACAGATCGCAAAATCAATGTACGTCTCCCCCTTCATGAACATGGATGCCACCTATCATTTTCGAATTGTTCCGCCAGCCGCGCGCACTAACATTGTGATCCGTCAGGAAGACGATGATGGTCTTCTTCTTGCCGCCTCCTTCGCCGGTACGCGCCAGGAAATAACCAGCTGGTCGCTCACCAATATTTTGTGTCGTTTCCCACTGCTCACTTTTAAGATTATATCGGCTATTCATTGGGAGGCGCTTAGGTTGTGGCTCAAGGGACTTAAGGTATTTGCTCATGAACCCGCCGCGAGACCCATTGACAGTAGTATCGGCAATCCCAAAGCTTCAAAATCCTAAATCATTATGAATCACCCCCTAACCTCTGCGGCGTCGTCCATTTATGATGGGTTTCTATCGGCCGTTATTAGCTGGCGCGTTTGGCTTTTTCGAACTTGGGTCGCGCGCCTACCCGTCGGGCAGTTGACGGTTACATTCCCATCGGGTCGCCGCGAAACGTTCAATGGCGCAAGGCCAGGAGAGAACGCACACCTAAACATCCATGACATGCGTGTGGTCAACAGGTTGATCAGTGCCGGCGACCTAGGCCTAGCGGAGTCCTTTATGGCCGGAGAGTGGTCAACGCCCGATCTGTCCGCAATCATGCGGTTTGGGCTGGTGAACGAACAGGCATTGGGAACGACACTGCAGAAAACAACGCTGCATCGCTTGTTCGACCGGCTCCATCATGCACGGCACACCAATACTCGGCGCGGCAGCCGTCGAAACATCGCCGCCCACTATGATCTGGGTAACGCTTTCTACGGCCACTGGCTCGATCCTTCCATG
>CAJWVP010000169.1 GCA_913048145.1 uncultured Rhodospirillaceae bacterium | reverse complement strand
GCCTTTTTGCCTAAAGACTGAATCAATTGCAGGCTCCGGTCTAGGTGCGGGTCGGCTTCCGCGTGTACAGTGATGATATCCGCGCCCGCGTCGGCGTAATCCTTCAGGTAGGGCTGCGCAGGATTGATCATCAGGTGCACGTCAAATATCTTTGTGGTGCACGGGCGGATGCATTGGATGATAGGCGGGCCAAAGGTCAGGTTAGGCACAAAATGACCGTCCATGACATCGATATGGACGTAGTCGCATCCGGCAGCATCGATGGCCTCGACTTCCGCCCCCAACTTGGCAAAATCTGCCGAGAGGATGGACGGCGCGATCTTGATCTCGCGGCTCATCTCGCGCCCCTCCGACCCTAGTTAACCGTCGGATCCAGAGATCCGTCGGCGTAACGCCCGGCCATATCGGCCAGCGGAATTGCCTTGATCTTTGAGGCCTGTCCGGCGCAGTTGAAGCGTTCAAATCGGTCGACGCAAACCTCTTCCATGGCAACAATGGCGGGCTTTAAGTACGCGCGGGGATCGAACTCCGCCTTCTTCTCGGTCAGGACCTTGCGAATCGCTCCGGTGATAGCCATGCGGTTGTCTGTGTCGATGTTCACCTTACGAACGCCGTTTTTGATACCGGTTTCAATTTCATCAACCGGGACACCATAGGTCTGCGGCATCTCGCCACCGAATTCGTTTATGATGTCCTGGAGGTCCTGCGGCACCGAGCTCGATCCATGCATGACCAAGTGCGTGTCCGGTAGCTTCGCGTGGATTGCCTTTACCACGTCCATTGCCAGGATGTCGCCGGTAGGCTTGCGGGTGAACTTGTAAGCGCCGTGGGACGTGCCGATGGCGACGGCCAACGCGTCACACTTAGTATTCTTGACGAAGTCCGCGGCCTCGTCCGGGTCGGTGACTAACATGTCCTTGTCGAGCGCGCCTTCGAAACCGTGGCCGTCTTCCTTATCGCCCATGCCAGTCTCCAGCGAGCCGAGACAGCCCAATTCCCCTTCGACGGAGACCCCCACTAAGTGGGCCATCTCGGTTACCTTCGCTGTGACGTCGACGTTGTAATCATAGGATGCCGGAGTTTTCGCGTCTTCCTCCAGGGAACCGTCCATCATCACCGACGAAAAGCCGTTGGCGATGGCCGACATGCAGGTGGCCGCGTTGTTGCCATGGTCCTGGTGCATACAGACGGGAATTTGGGGATACATCTCCACGGCCGCCTCGATAAGATGACGCAGCACCGTGTCATTGGCATATTTCCTGGCACCTCGGGACGCCTGCATGATGACTGGGCTGTCCGTCTTGTCGGCGGCAGACATGATCGCCAGCATTTGTTCCATGTTGTTAATGTTGAAGGCAGGCATGCCGTAGTCGTTTTCTGCCCCGTGATCGAGAAGTTGTCGCAAGGACACCAACGCCATTTAAAGTTCTCCTTCGTAACTGCCCCGGGAACCCAATCATGGCCACCGGGGGTGAAAATCGTCCGTATGATTCTACAGCCGGGCCTTGACCTCTTCCACCACCTTTTCAGGGGAGATCCCAAAGTGTTCGAATAATTGTTCGGCTGGAGCCGAGGCGCCGAAGCCTGACATGCCGACGAAGCCACCGTGGTTGCGGATATACTTATCCCATCCCATGCGGACGCCCGCTTCTACGGCAACCCGGATAGTTCCCTTGCCCAACACCTCCTCCTGATAGGCCGCGTCCTGTTCGTCGAACAGCTCCCAGCATGGCACAGAGACCACCGCCGTGGCGACACCGTCGGCCTGCAGGGTATCGCGTGCCGCCATGGCGATGGAAACCTCCGAGCCCGTAGCGAACAGGGTCACTTTCCGCCCGCCCTCGGCCTCGGCCAGAACATAGGCTCCTCTCCCACACAGATTATCGTCCGTGTGCGCTGACCGTTGCAGCGGCACGCCCTGTCGGGTCAGCACCATGCCGGACGGCCCATACGTATCATGGAGCGCCAGCGCCCAGCATTCCGCCGTTTCCACCGGATCACAGGGCCGGTATACCTTGAAGTTCGGCAATGCGCGCAGCATAGCCAGCGTTTCCACCGCTTGGTGGGTCGGCCCGTCTTCGCCCAGGCCGATGGAATCGTGGGTCAGTACGTAGACGACCCGCTGTTCCATCAAGGCGGACAGACGCATGGCGCCCTTCATATAGTCCGCAAAGACTAAGAAGGTGCCGCCATAGGGAATAAAACCACCGTGCAGCGCCATGCCATTCATAACCGCGCCCATGGCGTGCTCACGCACCCCATAGTGGATGTAGCGGCCAGAGAAATCGCTTGAAGTTACGGGTTTGGTACTCGGCGTCTTGGTGTTCACGGAGCCGGTCAGGTCAGCCGACCCGCCGATCATTTCTGGGATCGCCTCGGTCAAAACGGCCAGCGCCTCGCCGGACGCCTTGCGGGTTGCCCACTTGGGTTTTTCCTCGGAGCACTTCGCCTTGTGGGCATTCAGCGCATCAAGCCAACCGTCCTTCAACTCGCCCGCTAGAGCGCGATGGAAGTCCTCCCCCACGCCGGCGGTCCGTTCAGACCAGGTCGCGCGGGCCTGACCGCCACGCGCACCGGCCTGGCGCCAGGCGGACAGCACGTCTTGGGGGACCTCGAAGGGTCCATGCGGCCAATTCATGGCTTTGCGGGCCAGCGCGATCTCTTCATTCCCTAGGGGCGCACCGTGAGTTGACGCGGTGCCTTCCTTGTTGGGTGCGCCCTTCCCAATCACCGTCTTGCAAGCAATCATGGAAGGCCGATCGTCAGCCTGCGCGGCCTCGATGGCGGTGGCAATGGCGTCCATGTCGTGGCCATCGATGGACTGCACTTGCCAGCCGGACGCGGCGAAACGCGCCGGCTGGTCGTCGATCACCGCCATGTCGGTTGGCCCGTCGATGCAGATGTCGTTGTCGTCAAAAAAAACAATCAGCCTCCCAAGGTTCAGGGCGCCGGCCATAGAGACGGCCTCGTGGCTGATCCCTTCCATCAGGCAACCGTCGCCCGCGATCACATAGGTGTGATGATCGACCGCGTCGTCACCGAAGCGCGCATTCAGCATGCGCTCGGCGAGCGCCATTCCAACAGCGGTAGTTAGCCCCTGACCCAGCGGACCCGTGGTCGTTTCCACCCCCGGCGCGTGGCCATATTCAGGATGCCCCGCTGTGATAGAGCCCAGCTGCCGGAAATTCCGGAGCTGATCAACGGTCATGGCTTCGTATCCTGTGAGATAGAGCAAGGAGTAGATCAACATCGAGCCATGTCCAGCGGACAGGACAAAGCGGTCCCTGTCAGGCCAGTTCGGGTCGGTGGCATCGAACTTCAAGTACTTGGTGAACAGCACCGTGGCCACGTCGGCCATACCCATGGGCATGCCCGGATGACCGGAATTGGCCTGTTGAACAGCGTCGGCGGAAAGGAAGCGGATGGCATTGGCCATGTCCGCGTGGGCAACCGTCATCGCAAGAGCCTCCTCGTTTTTCGCTCGGGTGACGGCCAACCCCCAGCAGCGACCGCGCGCTATAGCTTTTCGCCAATCTGAGCACCAGAGTCCAGCCCCGGAACGCGGTTTTTGAACTTTTCCGTCAGGATTTTAGATAGAGCGCCAGGGCGGCCGTAATCTGGAGCACCCTGGAGACAGTCAACCATGACATAACGGTCCTGCGCGACGTGGTCAGTGAGTGGGAGGCGGTGGTGCCACCGTCTTGGCTTAAAAACTGCACATGACGCAGTAGAACACGTTACATTATGAATGGGGTTGGGTGATTGATAATCGCCACAAGCAGGGTTATTTGATTTATAGTCGTTAGTTCAAATTAGAAAGTGGGAGCAGAGCCCTTGACCGTGCAAGCCGAAATCGAACGCAAAATTCGTGCATCCCTGTCGCCCGAATACCTCGATGTAATTAACGAGAGCCACATGCACAACGTGCCACCCGGCTCCGAATCGCATTTCAAAGTGGTCGTAGTGTCTCCCGTCTTTGACGACCTGGGCCGGGTTCAGCGCCACCAGCATATGAACGCCCTTCTTGCCGATGAACTCGCGGGCCCAGTGCACGCGCTCTCCATGGAAACGCTGACCGCACCCGAATGGGCGGCGAAAGGCGGCCGACACATGGAATCTCCCGCATGCCACGGCGGCAGCAAGGCCGACCGCTAGGGACCCGACCAACCGATAAGTACCATCATCAATGCCTTCATAGGTTATGATCCAAATCCGGGTCGCCACGGCAAAGCCCAAGAACATTATCGACGATTCAATAAAGGCGCGTTTCCGATCTCTCGGGACGAACCAGAATGGTTCTTGGAGTATTACGTCTAGGCTGCGTCGATTACTGGAAACAAATCGCTGTCCAGGGGCTCGCCCCGTTCCAGCTTGCAGTCCTTGAACTCATGGAACGGCGGCGACATGACACCAGCGCGGCGCTGGAAGGTTACGTCGTCGCCAGTCCAGCGAAAGGCGATGGCGCGGCGCCATAGGTCCAAAGAGCGGTTGCCTGGCGCGCCGTGCACGGTACGGAAATGGAACGCTGCGCAGTCGCCAGGCTGCAAGTCGAACGAGATAATCTTATGCTGGTCCCGTTCGGCGTCGATGTTGGGCATTATCTCGAAGCCGTCCGCGCTCACCGGATAGTCGTCACCAATGAACATCCTTGGCTGGAACAGGCGTCCCCACCGATGTGAGCCGGCGATGAATTCCACGGCCGTTGCCTTCGGCACCGGGTCCAGGGGCACCCAAAGCGAGCACGTATCCATGCCGTCGATGCAGTAGTAGGGATGGTCGTGGTGCCAGGGCGTGGGCTCTTCCGTGCCGGGCGATTTTACCAGTACGTGTTCGTGGAAGAAGTTCACCTTCGCCGATTCCATTAGGGTCCTGGCAATGCCGGCGGCTGGCGAGCCCAGGACGAAATCCCGATAGCCGTCGATCCGCCGCCAGTTGCAATAGTCGCCGAAGAACGTGTCTTTCGCGCCGTCCATGCCGTATTCGCGTCGGTACGGACCGGGTTTGCGTATGTTCTCTTTCAGGCCTTCATGGAGCCGTTCGATCCAGGCCGCCGAGAAAACCTGGCGCAAAACAACAACTCCATCGCGGCGGTAAGTTGTGACAGTATCCATCTCAATATTCATGAGTAAGGATGCCGGCAGCTCAGCCAGCCGTCAGCACCTTCTCCAACTTCTCGGTGGCAATTTCCACATCTGTTCTGTCAACGGCCGCCACCTCGGCGGCCAGGCGGTCGCGGGCTGCCTCATAAATCTGGCGTTCGGAGAAGGACTGATCGGGTTGGCCGACATTGCGGTGCAGGTCGCGAACCACCTCGGCGATGGAGACGGGATCGCCGGAATTGATCTTCGCCTCGTATTCCTGGGCGCGACGGCTCCACATAGTGCGCTTCACCCGGGCCCGGCCTGTGAGCTTGGTCATGGCCTCTTCCATGATCTTTTTGGATGCCAACTTGCGCAGGCCCGATGTGGCGGCCTTCTCGACGGGAACGCGGAGCGTCATGCGGTCGCGCTCAAAAGTAATGACGATAAGTTCCAGTTTGTGACTGGCGATTTCCTGTACCAGAACGTCAATCACCTTGCCGACCCCGTGGGTCGGATAAACGACAAAGTCGCCGGTCTTATAGGTCGGTGCTTTAGGCATACTGTCTTTTTCTCCGGTTAGTTCCCGCGCAAAGGCGGCCCACCTTGGGGGCCGCCTGGTCAGGAGTCTCCGCGGTACGTGTTCAACCTTACCGCGCGGTGGTCAAATCCTCCGCGGCCCCCCTTTTAATCAAGGGTATCCCCCTCCTGCTGCCGCCGGCGCGCGACCTTATCTCCGTCGCACATAGATAACGGGAAACTGGCTGCAAATTGAGAGGCGCACTCTTAACTCACAACCTAGAATTTTTCAACCTTATCACAAAAAACCGGGCGAAAAAACCCCGCCTTACAAGTCGTTAGGTCGACGGCGGCCCCAATGACCGCCGGCAGCGGGATCAATCCCCGGCACCCGCATTCGGGCTCAGCTGCTCGAGCTTGCCCGGCTTGTCCTTCCAGTCGTCGGCATCGTCCGGCGTGTCATTCTTACGAGTGAGGTTCGGCCATTCAGCGGCGTACTTGGCGTTGATCTCCAGCCAATTCTCCACATCCGGCTCCGTATCTGGAACAATGGCTTCCGCTGGGCATTCCGGCTCACAAACGCCGCAGTCGATGCACTCATCCGGGTGGATGACCAGCATGTTTTCGCCTTCGTAGAAGCAGTCAACGGGACAAACTTCGACACAGTCCTGGTACTTGCACTTGATGCAGTTTTCGATGACGACGTAAGTCATTCCTCTCTCCGCTAGATTGGGCCCAGCTTGCGGGCTGAATTCCTTGTCCCTTGGCTCTTCAAATCCTTGCTCAAAAACGGTTTACGCCGCCCCGGCCTCCTTGTCCAGCTGTTCCAAAACCCGCTTTCGCGCCTCACCGCTCTCACGGTCGTTGACATGTAACAGGCCGGTGGCACGCCGGATGAGATTGGCTTCATAGTCATGTATGACGCCATCGGCATAAGCAACCTCCCACATCATCTCAATCATCTTGACCCTATCTTGATGATCAAAATCGCCCCTCAACACGCGGGTGAAGGAGAATAATTCTACCGCATCGGCGACCGCCTGCTCGGTTTC
>CAJWVP010000168.1 GCA_913048145.1 uncultured Rhodospirillaceae bacterium | reverse complement strand
ATGAATTAGTTACGTTGAGCTTAGACGTGCTGGCAAATCTCTCCTCCGACAACAATGACAACGAATACGAAGTTATTATGAAGGAGGGAGCGCCATCATTTGTTTCAGAGCTATTGCCATCCGTAGATTCGGAATCGTACGCGCTTTCAGCTGTAAATGCTGCAGCTAATTTAGCATGTCATCCCGGGAGTGGGGAGGTGATGATTGAGAAAAACTATGTGTTTGCTGCATTAAACCTCCTTAAAGAGTACGAGTGGAACGCTGAGATTGTAGAAACCACAATTGATTCATTTAATAATTTGTCGCACTCCAACTCTCCAGCGGTCATGGGTGCCATTGTTGACGAAGGTGGAGTACAAGCTATCCTTTCCGCTTGCCAAATCCATTTCGAAAAGATCCTTAGTGGGGATGTGGCTGATTGCGGACGCCGCAGGCTCTGTTCGTAGAGCAGGGTCCGAATATACGCCTTCGCGGCGTCGGCGAGCTCCCGCGCCAGGTGCAAACGCGATCGCAGCGTCGGGTACAGAAGGCCAATCTCATAGGGAATGGTCGGCGGATAGAGCTGGAAAACCAGCCTCTGGGCGTGGAAATCGTCATCTATCTTCTTGAGAACATGAGAAAGGTGTTCCGCGGATAGCGAGGACGTGAGGTCTGTTAAAAACAGGTGCTCATCGCTTGCAAAGAGACCGAGGGAGAGCTATAACCCGCCCTCTTCCGCGTGGTCAGGCTGAAAAGGGCATGCCCAGCTACGTCGAACTGAACCTCGAAAGATGGAGGACAGAAAATGCCCAAGATGAAGACCAAGTCGAGCGCCAAGAAGCGCTTTCGTCTCACCGGTTCCGGCAAGGTCCGGGCTAATCCTTCCGGCAAACGGCACTTCCTGCGCCGACGTTCCCAGAAAATGAAGCGTAACGCCCGGGGCACCATGATCCTGTGCGACGCCGATGCGCGCCTGGTGAAGGCCTGCCTACCGAACGCCTAAGCATCTGGATTTACGGAGAGACACATCATGTCACGCGTCAAAAGAGCCGTCGCCCGTAACGCGCGGCGGAAGAAAATTCTCAAGCTGGCCAAGGGTTACCGTGGCCGTTCCAAGAACAACCTGCGTTTGGCTATCGAGCGGGTCGAAAAGGGGCTGCAATACGCCTACCGCGATCGCCGCGCTAAAAAGCGCTCGTTCCGGAGCCTGTGGATCCAGCGCATCAATGCCGGCGCCCGAGAACACGGGATGACCTATTCGCAGCTCATGAACGGCCTCAACAGGGCCGAGATCGGAATCGATCGCAAGGTACTGTCGGACCTAGCGACCAATGAGCCGGCAGCTTTTAAGAGCTTGGTGGATCAGGCACAAGCCGCTCTCGCCAAGGCCGCGTAATCGGACCCCGGCGCTAACGCGCCGCAGCTGATTTGGAAACCGGGAGCCCGCTTGTGCGGCGTCTCCCGGTTGCCGTTTTACGGACAGGAACTGATATGGAAGATTTAGAACGTCTTCGCAAAGAACTGACCAACGCGGTGGCTGGCGCCGCCGATACGCAGGCCCTGGAAGAGCTCCGGGTCAGCGCGCTCGGCAAGAAGGGCCAGATCACCGGGCTCATGAAGGGGCTCGGCGGCATGGACCCCGATGAACGCAAGGCTATGGGGCAGGCCCTGAATGCGCTGAAGGCTGAGGTTGCCGACGCCATCGAGGCGCGCAAGGCGATGCTTGAGGATGCGGAGTTGGATGCTGGTCTTGAGACCGATCGCATCGATGTGACTTTGCCCGTGCGCCCCGAGATGCAGGGCCGCATCCACCCTATCAGCCAGACCATTGATGAAATCGTCGCTGTCCTGGGTGAGATGGGCTTCAACATCGCCGAAGGTCCGGACATAGAAGACGACTGGCACAACTTCACCGCCCTCAACATCCCCCCGGACCACCCGGCCCGCCAGGAACACGACACCTTTTACCTGCCCGGCGAACAGGATGGCGAACGCATGGTGCTCCGCACCCACACGTCGCCGGTCCAGATTCGTTCCATGCAGAACGGCGAACCGCCGTTCCGTCTGATCGTGCCGGGACGAACCTATCGTTGCGATTACGATGCCACACATTCGCCCATGTTCCATCAGGTTGAGGGCCTAGTCGTCGACAAGACCACGCACATGGGGAACCTGAAGGGCTGCCTGATCGAGTTTTGCCGCGCCTTCTTCGACGTAGACGATTTGCCGGTCCGCTTCCGAGCCAGCTACTTCCCGTTCACGGAGCCGTCAGCGGAAGTGGATATCGGTTGTACCCGCGAGGGCGGCACCTTCCGTATTGGTCATGGCGACGATTGGCTGGAGATTTTAGGTTGTGGCATGGTCAACCCTAAGGTCCTGGAGAACTGCGGTGTGGATCCGAACGAATACCAGGGTTTCGCCTTCGGCATGGGTGTCGAGCGTCTGGCCATGCTGAAATACGGTATTCCCGACCTTCGTACCTTCTATGAGACCGATCTTCGCTGGCTCAAGCACTATGGGTTCAGCGCCTTGGATGTGCCGAGCGTGGTCGGAGGACTGAACCGATGAAATTTACACTCGCCTGGCTCAAGGAGCACCTGGACACCAACGCGGAGTTGGAAGCCATCCTCGACAAACTCACGGTCATCGGCCTGGAAGTGGAAAAGGTCACCGACCGGGCTAAGGGCCTGGAGACCTTCATGGTTGGCCATGTTCTGGAGGCCAGGCAGCATCCCGATGCAGACCGCCTGCGGGTCTGCCGGGTCGATACCGGTGACGGCACCGAGCACCAGGTCGTTTGCGGCGCGCCTAACGCGCGGACCGGCATGAAAGGCGTCTTCGCCGCCGAGGGAAGTTACATCCCAGGCACGGACATAACCTTGAAGAAGGCGGAAATCCGAGGCGTCGAGAGCTGCGGCATGCTATTGTCCGAACGCGAGATGGGCATTTCTGATGAACACGACGGCATCGTAGAGTTCCCCGAAGACACGCCAATTGGCGCCCCTGCTATCGAAGTCATGGGTCTGGACGATCCCATTGTCGAGATCGCCATCACGCCGAACCGAGGCGATTGCCTGGGGGTGCGGGGGATCGCGCGCGATCTGGCGGCGGCCGGCATCGGCACCATGAAACCCTTGGATACGAAGCCGATCCCGGGCAAATTTGAGAGCCCCATCGATGTGATTTTCGATTTCCCGGACGACAAGAAGGACGCCTGCCCTTACTTTATCGGACGCTACGTCAAAGGCGTTAGAAACAGGCCCAGTCCCGCCTGGGTGCAGGACAAACTGTTGGCCGTGGGGTTGCGCCCTATTTCGGCGCTGGTCGACATCACCAACCTGGTGACCATCGAACTGGGTCGGCCGCTGCACGTGTTCGACGCCGCCAAGGTAACGGGTAACGTGCGCCCGCGCATGGCCCACGACGGTGAGGAACTGTTCGCGTTGGACGGCAAAACCTACACCATGGACGCCGAGATGTGCGTGATTGCCGACGATGTGAAGGCGGAAGCCCTCGGTGGCATCATGGGTGGCGAGGAATCGGGTTGCACGGAAGAAACCACGGACGTGTTCATCGAATGCGCCTACTTCGATCCCATTCGCACGGCCATGACTGGACGCAAGCTGAACCTGCAATCGGACGCGCGGTTCCGGTTCGAACGCGGGGTCGACCCGGCCTTCCTGGAACCCGCCATGGAGATCGCCACCCGTCTGGTCATGGAGTTCTGCGGCGGCGAGCCGTCCCACGTGGTGGTTGCCGGCGGCGCACCCGATTGGCAGAAGAGCATCACCCTTCGCCATGAACGGGTGCGGACCTTGGGCGGTGTCGATCTAGACGCCGGGGAGGTTTCGCGAATTCTGAAGGTGCTGGGCTTCTCGCATGCGCGCAAGGGCGACAGCTTTGAGACCCAGGTGCCGTCGTGGCGCCCGGACATCGTCGGCGAGGCCTGTCTGGTGGAAGAGGTGGTACGGATCCACGGATATGACAATATCCCAGCCGAACCCATGTCCCTCATGGATACGTTGCCGCATGCGGCGCGCACTGTGGATCAGACCCGCCGCGCCGATGCCCGGCGTGTACTGGCGTCGCGGGGCATGACTGAGGCGGTGACCTATTCGTTTCTGGCGGAAAAGGATGCGGCACTCTTTGGTGAGGTGGCGGACGCCATCAAGCTTGCCAACCCCATTAGCGCTGATCTGGACGTCATGCGCGGTTCGATCCTACCGAATCTGATCAACGCTGCCGTGCGCAACGGCGCGCGCGGCATCGCCGACACGGCGTTGTTCGAGGTGGGGCCGCAGTTCACGGGTGACCAGCCTGATGACCAGACCATGGCGGCCACGGGAATCCGCACGGGCAACAACGGCATACGCCACTGGGCTGGCAAGCCCCGCCCTGTGGACGCCTTCGACGCAAAAGCCGACGTAATCGCCGTCTTGGATGAGATCGGTATCGCCACGGACAGGCTGCAGATTTCCACCGAAACGCCGGCCTATTTCCACCCGGCCCGTTCCGGCACCTTCCAGCAGGGACCAAAGAACAAGCTTGCCTACTTCGGTGATGTGCATCCCCGGATCCTTAAGGTGTTCGACATTGCTGGCCCGGTAGCCGCGTTCGAGATTTTGCTCGACAACCTGCCGAAACCGAAGCGCAAGAAGGACGCGGCGCGCGCGCATTTGATGTTGTCGGCCTATCAGAAAGTCTCGCGCGATTTCGCTTTCCTGGTGGACACCGACGTCACAGCGGTCAAGGTCGCCGCGGCGGCCAGCCAGGCGGACAAGCAGTTGATCACCGAAACCGAGGTGTTCGACGTGTTTGCCGGTGGTAACGTGGAGGCGGGCAAAAAATCGCTGGCACTGTCGGTGACCCTGCAGGCCATGGACCGCACCCTGACCGACGTGGAGATTGATGCCGTCGCCGACAAGGTTGTCGCCAACGTGGCCAAGGCTACGGGCGCCACGTTACGCGGATAGGTATGCAGTCGCTCATGGCCTTTCCGGATGACGACCGCCGCGCCGTGCGCGGGGTGCTCCTGGACATCGACGATACGCTAACCACCGACGGCCGGCTCACCGCTAAGGCTTACGCCGCGTTGGCGGACCTGCGGAACGCTGGGAAACTGGTTGTACCGGTAACGGGCCGGCCCGCTGGCTGGTGCGATCACATCGCCCGCATGTGGCCCGTGGATGCCATCGTCGGGGAGAACGGCGCCTTTTACTTCCGTTATGACCATGACGAACGGCGCATGACCCGGCGCTACTACGCGGATGGCGACGCCATCGCCGCTAATAGGACTAAACTGGATGCCATCGGCCAACAGATCGTGGCGGCCGTACCCGGCGCCTCCATCGCCGCCGATCAGGCGTACAGGGAGACTGACTTGGCCATCGATTTCTGCGAGGACGTGCCCCCCTTGGACCGCGATGCCATCGACCGCATCGTGTGGCTAATGACCAATGCCGGCATGACGGCCAAGGTCAGCTCCATCCACGTCAACGGTTGGTTCGGCGAGTACGACAAGCTGACGATGATCCGTCATTTGTTCGATGAAATCTTCCACGTTGATCTCGATGCGGAGAAAGCGCGCTTCGTGTTTGTCGGCGATTCCCCCAACGACCAACCGGCCTTCGCCTATTTCCCGAACGCCGTGGGTGTTGCCAATGTGCGGGACTTCGCGGACCAACTGATGTCGCCGCCCGCCTTCGTAACCGAAGAGCGTGCCGGGGATGGGTTCACCGAGATGACCTCCCGCCTCTTGTGCGACGAGGACTTGGGCAACTAGGGTTTCGCCGCAACGCCGGCGTCGATCAAGGCTGCGATCTCGCCCGCGCCGTAACCCAGGTCCTCCAACACCGAGACAGTATGTTCACCCAGTCTGGGCGCCGTCGGCACCGGGGCGTTAGGCGTGGCGCTGAACTTGGCGGCAGCGCGGGCCTGGCGGACTGGGCCCAGGCCGGGTTGATCGATCTCGTGGACCACGTCGTTAGCCTGGACTTGCGGGTCGGACAGCATCTCCCAGCGGCTCAGCACCGGCGCGCAGGGTACATCGGCGGCCTCTAGAGTAGCTATGATCTCCGTCGTCCCGAAGGGGCCCAATGCGGCCTCGATCACTTCCATGCGTTCCTGGCGGTTCTTGTTGCGGAGACCAGCGGTCAGGAAGCGCGGGTCCTCAATTAGATCTGGGCGTTGGACGGCATGGCAAAGGGCTAACCATTCCTTGTCGGAGACGGTGCCCAAGGTGATATAGCCATCGGCGGTCGGGAAGATCATGTCGTGAGGGGTTGACGCAGCGTCCAGGTTCTCGGCACCAATCTTGGAGAACTGCGCCATGGCTTCTGGCCAGATGTAGCTGACCATGGTGTCCAACATGGCCAATTCCACATGCTGGCCATTGCCCGTCCGCCCCCGGGCTAGAAGTGCCGCCAGGACCGCCTGGCTGGCGTAGACAGCCGTGGTCTTATCGGCAATCAGGGTGCGGATCATCTTTGGGCGGTTGCTCACTGGGTCCGCTTGAATCTCAGCGAAGCCGGACAGCGCCTGGACGACGGGGTCGTACACCCGCTTCTTCACATAGGGACCCGCCCGCCCGACGCCGCTGATGGAGAGATACACAAGGTCCGGATGCCGAGCCAACACTGTGTCGGCGTCGAAGCCTAGCCGTTCGATGACGCCGG
>CAJWVP010000167.1 GCA_913048145.1 uncultured Rhodospirillaceae bacterium | reverse complement strand
TTGAAGGTTCCGCCTCCATCGAAGACGCGACAACAGCCAATGCCGAAAGGAGTTCAGTATCCACATGCGAATCGATCCAATCGGCGGCGTGGTCCAGAAAGGTCCGCAGGTCTGGATGCTCTAGCGCTTGTACAAGGCCCAGGTGTCGCGACGGCAACTCGAGATCGTCAGTTCGTTTGAGATAGCCGATGACTGGAATGCTGGGCAGATGGGTCGCCATAGCATCTCGCAGGATGGCCGCGTGGGTGTCGCCACCGACCCGGTTGAACAATACACCGCCAAGCGTGATCGCCGAATCGTGACACGCAAAGCCGCGAACCAACGCTGCCACCGATGCCGCCTGCGCCGCCGCGTCAACGACCAGGATCACAGGCCAGCCGGTCGCCTTGGCAAGGCTAGCCGTAGACCCATCGGCGGGGTCCGGCGTCCCGCGCGCGCCATCGAATAAACCCATGACGCCCTCGCATATGATCAACCGCCCAGGGTCCATAAGGGCTGCAATCCCGAAGGCTAGGGTATCCGGCCGCATGGCCCAGGTGTCGAGGTTGCGGCACCCACGTCCGCTGGCCGCCGCATGAAAAGCCGGATCAATGTAGTCGGGACCAACCTTCGCGGAGACCACGTCGACACCTGCGCGTGCGAGGCTGCGCAGCAGGCCGAGCGTCACGACCGTCTTACCACTGCCGGACGCCGGTGCGGCCACGATCAGTCCTCGGGCTGATCCGATCATTATCTTAGGAGAGAATGTCCCGCAGGCGGCTGGCCATGGTCTCAGCGTCAGTCCCATGAGAGAAATGGAGACGGAATATCCCATCGGGGCCCATCACGTACGTTACTGAGCTATGGTCCATGAGATAATCGTCTTCCGTCGCGTCTTCCCCCTTGACCTTGGAGTAATAGACCCGGTAAGCCTTGGCGACGGCGGCGATCTGTTCCGGTGAACCGGTCAGTGCGTGGAGCCTAGGATGAAAATAGGTGGCGTATTCTTTCAAGTGCTCGGGCGTATCGCGGGCTGGGTCGATGGTGATCAGCATAGGCGTCACCCTGGCCGCCATGTCGCCCAGCAAATCAAGAGCATCGGAAATATTCGTGAGCGATGTAGGGCAAACATCGGGGCAGTAGGTGTAGCCGAAGTAGATCACCAAGTACTGCCCCCGAAAGTCCTTGTCCGTGACAGTCTTACCGTCTTGATCAACAAGTGTGAATGGACCGCCAATCGTCGGCGTGCCGCCAGCCAGCTGATCCTCCGATTTCTGGGTCAACTTTGCTACGTCGTCGAGTTTGAAGCCACTCGCATACACCAGAATAGCGGCGCCAACGATCGCCAGTGCGAGGACGACCCAACTCAGCCGACCGCCACCAGATTTGACAGCCGCCTCAAATTTGATAGCCCGTTCGGTGGCGTCCTCAGCATCAGTTTTGTTTTCCCGCTTAGGTTTATTTTTCGGCTTGGATTTGGTTTTCGGCTTGGGTTTGGTTTTTTCGGTCACGCTCTCGAGCCTCGTCATTACCTGGGCAGGGAGTTACATTACCTCTATGGAAGGCCGTAAACCAGAGGGAACCTTGCGCCGGGGCTGGACAACGGGCGCTTGCGCCGCGGCGGCGGCCTCTGCCGCCCTTAGAGGCCTGCTGGGCGGAAGCTTCAACGAACAGATTACGATTGAGTTACCGCGCGGCCAAACCCCAACCTTCAGCCTGGAAACAACCCGGCTGGCCGACGGCGTGGCGGCGGCTTCGGTGATCAAGGACGCCGGCGATGACCCGGATGTCACTCACGGCGCGGAGATCATTGCCGAGGTCCGCCATGGTGCGCCCGGCGCAGGCGTGACCTTTGAGGCCGGCGACGGCGTCGGCACCGTGACCTTGCCGGGCCTGCCCCTTGCCGTAGGAGAACCCGCCATCAATCCGGCCCCCCGCCGGATCATCACCGACAATCTCACCCGGATCGCAAAGGCGCAGAATGCCGACGCCGACGTGGTCGTCCGAATTTCCATTCCCGGCGGGGAAACCCTGGCCGAGAAGACCATGAACGGTCGCCTCGGTATCCGGGGGGGGCTCTCGGTGCTGGGGACCACGGGCATCGTCATCCCGTTCTCTTGCGCATCTTGGATTCATTCCATCCACCGGGGAATCGATGTGGCGCGCGCCAGCGGTATCGATCATATCGCAGCGGCCACCGGCTCCACCTCAGAGGCGGCGGTTCGGAATAAGTACGGACTTGCGGACACGGCGCTCATCGACATGGGAGATTTTGCCGGCGGCATGCTCAAGTACTTGCGCTCTAACACAGTACCCCGGCTCACCATCGCCGGCGGGTTCGCTAAGCTGACTAAGCTGTCGCAAGGGCATATGGATTTGCATTCGTCGCGCTCGTCCGTAGACTTCGCGCGTTTGGCGGACACCCTGCAAGCCATGGGCGCCAATCGTGAACAAGTCACGGCGACGCGTGACGCCAACACCGCCATGGCGGTTCTGGAGATCGCCGCGGCCGCCAACCTCCCCTTGGCTAACCGAATCGCGGCCGGCACCCGCGAGGCAGCATTGGCGACCTTGTCCGGCGGTACAGAAATCGAGGTGCTCATCTACGACCGTCGAGGCGATCAGGTGGGTTATGCCGGCTGAACGTCGCCGAATTCTGATTTTGGGAGGCACCGGCGAGGCCCGACGCCTCGCCGGCCGGGCCGTTGAAACCTTGCCCGACAACGTGGAGATCATCAGCTCCTACGCCGGACGCACAGCGCGTCCCCAGAACCCGCCGGGCACGGTTCGCGAGGGAGGCTTTGGCGGAACAGACGGCCTCGCCAATTACCTCAGAGATGCCGCCATCGACATGGTTATAGACGCTACGCACCCCTTTGCCACGGCGATTTCTGACCACGCCGCCAAGGCGGCTGTCGCGATCGGACGCCCTCGCCTAATGCTGCGGCGACCCGACTGGGTGTTGCCGGAAGACGCCCAAGCGACCTTTGTTAGCGACATGGCAGCCGCCGCCCGCCAGTTGGCCGCCCAAGGAGGCCGAGCATTTCTATCGACGGGAACCCAGGAAATCGACGCTTTCGCCGGCATCCCCAACGTCTGGTTCCTGGTCCGCCTGATCAGCGAGCCCCAGGAACGGCTGCCGTTGGACGCCTATGCCGTCATCACGGGCCGCCCACCATTCTCCGAAACCGCGGAGGCGACGCTGCTCCGAGAATACCGTATCGACACGCTGGTCTCCAAGCATAGCGGCGGGTCCTTACCCGCGAAGATAACCGCCGCCGTCGTGCAGGACATTCCTCTGGTTCTTATCCGCCAGCCATCCGCAATGTTTGGGGCGCACGTCGAGACCGTCGAAGATGCAGTCGCCTGGATTCAAGACAGACTGTAGCTACGCCCATGGATACCGTGCTGATCCTCATCGCGTTAGCATCGGCCTTCAGTTTTGCGCTGGCCTTGGTACTCACCCAGTTCGGTTTACGGACCACTGCGCCAATCACGGGGGCGGCTATAGCCGTGCCAACCACGGCATTACTTTTCGTGGTAATCTCGCCGCTTACCGTCGACTGGGACCAATGGGCCGGTTCGAGCGCCACAACCTTCGCGGTGGTCGGCTTGTTTTTTCCCGTCGCCGTCACGCTGCTGACGTTCTCCGCAAACAGGCGTATCGGACCGAATCTCACAGGAACGCTTGGGAACCTGACGCCTCTGTTCGCGGTCGTGCTGGCCATTGTGCTCATAGACGAAGCGCCCAACGCGACCCAAGGGCTCGGAATTGTGGCCATTTGCGCTGGCGTGGCTTTGCTATTCGTCAGCAGGGGCAACGGTGATGCGCGGCCCGCCTTATGGACATTGGGCCTGCCGCTTAGCGCGGCGTTTCTGCGGGGCATTGCCCAACCTATGGTGAAGTTGGGCCTGGCGGATTGGCCAAGCCCCTTCGCGGCGATCACCATCGGCTATATGGTGTCGGCGGTGGTTATGGGCGGTGTGATTCTAGGCCGGCGCGACGGTGGTAATTGGCCAGCCCGCGCCGGGATATGGTGGTTTATCGCCGTCGGCATAGTCAACGGGGCCGCCGTGCTTCTCCTTTACATGGCCTTAAGCCGCGGCCCGGTGACTATCGTCGCGCCACTTGTCGCCTGCTATCCATTGCTGACGCTGATCCTGAACCGGCTGTTTCTTGGCCAGAGCATCCCGACACGGTTCGCCTTGGCTGGGATCTTCATCACCGTCGCCGGCGTGGGACTGCTGCTCAGGTCTTGAGCGGGCGGAGCACGTGGTAGTGGTCCGGTGCGTAGAGCCGACTGTCGTCAAAGGTCGACGGATCAAGTACCCGGCCGACCATGATAAGCGCTGTGCGGGTGAAGCCCGCGGCTTTCACCTTGTCGCGAATGTCAGTGAGGGTGCCCTCAATGATTTCCTGGTCCGGCCATCCAACCCGGTAACAGACCGCTACCGGACAATCGTCGCCGTAGTAAGGCGTGAGCTCGCGGACCACCTTGGCCATATTGTTGACCGAAAGATGGATCGCCATAGTCGCCCCACTTTTGGCGAAGGTTTCCAGATCTTCGCTGTTCGGCATGGCCGACGAGCGCACCGCTGTCCGGGTCACGATCACTGATTGGCTGACCCCTGCCAGGGTCAATTCCCGTTTCATTTCCGCTGCCGCCGCCGCGTAGGCGGACACGCCGGGGGTCACATCGTAGGGAATCCCCATGGAGTCCAGGCGCCGCATCTGTTCGCCGATGGCGCCGTAGATGGATGGATCGCCCGAATGGACACGCGCCACGTCATGGCCGGTGGCATAGGCCTTCTCCATCTCGGCCAGGATTTCATCCAGATTCATGGGCGCCGTATCTATAATCAGGGCACCATCGGCGGCCTCAGTGATCACGGATTCTGGCACCAAGGACCCGGCGTAAAGGATCACGGGACAGGCCTTAATGAGGTTCAACCCCCGAACCGTGATCAGGTCCGGCGCGCCGGGCCCGGCGCCAATGAAATGTACGGTCATATTTGCTTCTCGCCTTACTTCACCGCGCCCGAAACGACATTATAGAGAATATCGAAGACGAAAGATAAGTCCCCACGGTACCGCCGGATAAGTTAGCCAAGCTCAGGACGACATTCTTTGCCACATCAATAAGTACCTGATCGGCGAGCACGGTCGAGGGGCCAAAAAACTTGCTGATCCAGGCTTTTTTGACTGCCATGAATATGATGCGGCCGATGTTCTGCAGCATTTCGCTTGCCGACTTCGTTCCAGGCAAGGGCATGCTAAGGGAAAAGGCTGGCGAAGAAACCAAGAGAGCCGCAGCGATGAGGGTCAAGGTACGCATTCAGATGTCTCCTATATGCTCTCCGCTGTTTTAGCCATTTTAGCGGCATAGCCGCGCGGCGTGTAGACCCAGTCCCTTTCGCCCCGTTTCGTCAGGCGGGTCTGAGAATTCCCTATCAAGACCAAGGTCAGCATATCGGCATGATCCGACGTCAATTCTCCCAGCGTAATCACATTAATGGCCTCCCCCTCACGGCCCAAGTTGCGGGCCACAACGACGGGGGTTTCGACAGGGCGAGCGGCAACGAGTATCCGCTGTGCCGTTTCCAGCTGGATGCGCCGGCGTTTGGAAACAGGATTATAAAGTGCTACCACGAAGTCCCCAGCGGCGGCGGCCTCCAAGCGTTTCACAATCTCTTCCCATGGTGTCAGTAGATCGGATAAGGAGATCGTGCAGAAGTCATGGCCAATGGGCGCGCCAATCCGAGCCGCGGCGGCCTGGATGGCCGAGACGCCGGGTTCCACCCGGATCTCTAAGCGGTTCCAATCCGCTCGGTCTTCCCGGTCGAGAAGCTCAAAGGCCAGGGTCGCCAGCGCATAGATGCCCGCATCACCAGAACAGACCAGAGCTACATCCTTGCCCTCGGCGGCCTTGTCGAGAGCAAGGCGGACCCGGGCTTCTTCTTCCGACAGGGCGGAGTCATGACGGGGTTTTCCTACTATCACATCATCAACCAGATCGAGATAAAGGCGATAGCCGACAACCTCATCGGCCGCCGCTAGCGCCTTAGTTGCCGCCGGAACACGCCATGCCGGCGAACCGGGACCAATACCCACCACGCTCAGGCATCCGCGTTTCTCCCCGATCTCTATGGGATCGAGCGGCGCAATCGAGCGACCAATTGCGCAGGTGGCCCGCTTGGATTTTTGCTTTTCAACAGCCAGCACACCGTCCCCGCCGACGGCGGCCAGGGCGGCGCCTTCGGCAACCCCGTGGCATCCGACCTCGGCGAAAACGATGTCGGAGGGATTAGCCAAGCGCGGCGTCTCCGCCTCCAGCCGAGCCGGCGGGAAGAACCGGGCAGGCACGGCCAGATGCGCCGCCGCCGCATGCACCGCGGCTTCATCCGCCTTCACGTCGACGGAAACCACGCAGGCCACGGCGCTAGGTGCAAGACCGGCGTCGGCCAGTGTCTTCTCCACCAGATCGATTACCTCGGTGGCATCCGCGCCGCGCTCACATCCGATACCGACAACTAGCACCGGCGGATGGAACACCAGCGCCGGATCCTCCGCTGTGATCGCACGGTCGGTAATGCGAATGCCATCCGCACCGTCCAAGAAGGACAGACCTGATGCCGTCAGCCACGCGGCGTCGCCGGCTTCCACACGCAACGATACGGGG
>CAJWVP010000166.1 GCA_913048145.1 uncultured Rhodospirillaceae bacterium | reverse complement strand
CGCGGTCGCGCGAGCTTGGTGGAACCGGCCTTGGCCTGGCCATTGTGAAGCACATCATCGGCCGTCATCGTGGCTGGCTCGCGATCGATAGCGAAGAGAATATAGGTAGTACGTTCACCGTTACACTTCCGGTCCTTGAGGCTTAAGTCTCGTCCTGCGCGCTGTCACAAAACTGTAATACGACTGTCATACTCTTGTTACGCTGCGCGATTAGAAGGGACGGTGTCAGCAACATAGGGTTGTTGGTTTTGAAAAGATGCTTGGAAGGCTGAGCGTCATGACAGTCAGGAAGAAATTCATGCACAAAAGAACTCTCATGCTTGCCACTTTGGCCGCATTTACCTTTGGAGATCACGCGATCGCTCGCGACCAGATCCGTATCGTCGGATCAAGCACCGTTTACCCCTTCGCCACCACCGTTGCTGAGCAATTTGGAAAATCGACGGGCTTTAAGACACCGGTCGTGGAATCTACTGGTTCCGGCGGCGGCCTCAAGCTGTTTTGCTCTGGTGTTGGGGTTGAACACCCAGATATTACCAATGCATCGCGACGTATAAAGAAGTCCGAAGTGGAAAAGTGCCACAAGAACGGCGTCACCTCGGTCACGGAGATAAAGGTGGGTTACGACGGCATCGTGATGGCCAACTCCAAGGCATCCGCGGTGATGACGATCACTCGTAAGCAGATATTTCTGGCGTTGGCCAAGGATGTGCCAGGGCCGGACGGCAAGCTAATAGCGAACCCCAATAAGACCTGGAGAGACGTTGATGCGAACCTGCCCAATGTGAAGATAGAAGTTCTCGGTCCTCCGCCGACCTCGGGCACTCGTGACGCCTTTGCCGAACTCGCGTTGGAGGGGGGCTGTAAGAAATTTCCCGCTATCAAGGCGATGAAGAAAAAGAACAAAAAATCTTACAAAGCCGTCTGTCACTCTATCCGAGAGGACGGTGCTTACGTGGAAGCCGGTGAAAACGACGTGCTGATCGTTCGAAAGCTGGAGGCCAACCCGAACGCTTTCGGCGTGTTCGGTTATTCCTTCCTGGACCAAAATAGCGACAAGGTCCAGGGATCCCTGATTGAGGGCAAGAAGCCCACTTTCGAGAACATCGCCGAGGGCGCCTACCCAGTATCGCGTCCGCTATACTTCTACGTGAAGAATGCCCATGTGGGTTCCGTGCCAGGCATTAAGGAATACCTAGCAGAGTTCACTGCTGACAAGGCGTGGGGTGAAGAGGGCTACTTGACCGACAAGGGCCTGATCCCGATGCCCGAAGCCGAGCGCAACAAGTTCAAGACCGACGCGGCGGCATTCAACAACCTGTCTATGTAACCAAAGACAGAAAACAAACTTCGGCATTCGGCAGCAGCGGGTTTTGCTGCTGCCGAATTTTTAATTGATGTATGGGAAAGGCCGATGACGTGACCGTCTTATTGCTGATGGTGATCTTGTTAGGCCTGTCGGCCTGGGCGTTTCACTCTGGGCGCCGCCAGGCTCTCGTCCTGTCCAATGGTCGAGCGCGAACGCTGCATTCGCTTCCCGAATACTACGGATTCTATTTAGCCCTATGTTGCGCTACGCCGGCTTTGGGCGGCTTCGTGGTGTGGGCTGTCTTTGAACAGCAAATCATTGAATGGTTTACGATCGCAGCAATTTCGCCAGGCGTTCGGCTAGACGATCCGGCAAAGTTAGACCTGCTGCTCAACGACATCCGCAACCTGGCCAATGGCAACATTATAAGCCGCGCCGTGGATCCCGACTTGCAAGCCGCCGCTGACTATTATTTGGGTTTGCGCGATCTAAGTTTTGTAGCACTCGCCGCAGGTATGTTAGCGCTTTCCGGTGCCGGCGTGGTCCTTGGATGGGTAAACTTGAAGCCGGCGTTTAGGGCACGCGCTTGGGTAGAGCACTTTGTCCACTTCGTTATGATCGGCTGCTCAGTCATCGCCGTGCTGACCACTTTCGGTATCGTGATGTCTTTGCTGTTCGAATCGCTGCGTTTTTTCCAGATGGTCTCGCCCATCGAGTTTTTTTTCGGCTTAGAGTGGAGCCCACAGACTGCGCTTCGTGACGACCAGGTTGCCAGTTCAGGCCGTTTCGGTGCGGTGCCATTGTTCGCGGGGACCTTGCTTATTTCCTTAATTGCCATGTGCATCGCCGCCCCCGTCGGTCTCATGGCTGCCATTTACATGGCGGAGTATGCTCCGGTGCGCTTGCGCGCAGTGGCAAAGCCGATGCTAGAGATCCTCGCCGGTATTCCGACAGTAGTCTACGGCTTCTTCGCGGCATTGACAGTAGCGCCTCTGTTTCGTGAGTGGGGCGCGGCCGGCGGGTTCCTGATCTCTTCCGAATCGGCGCTGGCTGCGGGCATAGTCATGGGTATTATGATCATCCCCTTCGTCTCGAGCCTATCCGATGACGTGATCACGGCGGTGCCACATTCGCTCCGTGACGGCTCATTCGGACTAGGCGCGACAAAATCGGAAACCATCCGTAAGGTGGTTATTCCCGCGGCTCTGCCAGGAATTGTCGGTGGCCTTCTGCTGGCGATGTCCAGGGCTATTGGCGAAACGATGATTGTCGTCATGGCTGCTGGGCTAGCCGCCAATCTAACGGCAAATCCCTTTCAGGCAGTCACGACGGTGACTGTGCAGATTGTCACACTGTTGATCGGTGATCAGGAATTTGACAGCGCCAAGACCCTGGCGGCCTTCGCGCTTGGCCTGTTGCTATTCTGCACCACGTTGGTGCTAAACGTGATCGCGTTGTATGTCGTGAATAAATATAGAGAACGATATGACTGATAGGTCTACGAAATCTGCTAAGGTCGCCGCGTCGTTGAGGCGTCGCCATGCTGCGGAACGTCGGTTCCGCCTTTACGGCATGGGGGCGGTGGCGTTCGCGCTGGCCTGCTTAGGCCTCTTGTTCTTCACCGTCGTATCCAAGGGCTACACCGCTTTCCAGCAGACCTATGTCAAGTTGCCCATCTACTTCGACGCCGGAGACATCGATCCGAAAAATTCGGGCGATCCTAAGGTCTGGGCGAAGGCTAACTATCAAGGAATGGCGAAGAAAAGCCTGCGCGGCCTGTTCCCCGACGTGAAGAAACGACGTGACAAGAGAGCACTCTACAAGCTCGCCAGCTCCGGCGCCGCCTACGAGTTGCGGGCCATTGTTCGCGAAAACCCGGACTTGGTCGGCACGACAACCGATGTCTGGGTCACGGCGGACGATGACGTGGACATGTTCATTAAGGGTTACATTCGGGGTGACGTTGCCGAAAACGAACGGCGCATCTCGAATAAGGAAATGGCCTGGATCGAGGCTCTAGTCGCTGACGGCCGCCTTGAGAAGCGCTTTAACACTACTTTCTTCAGCGCTGGTGACTCTCGCGAGCCGGAACTGGCGGGCGTGTGGGGCGCGGCGGCAGGGTCGTTCTTTACTTTGCTCGTGACTCTAGCCCTGGCTTTCCCCATTGGCGTAGCTGCGGCGATTTATCTGGAGGAGTTCGCGCCCAAGAACAAGCTGACGCAGGTGATCGAGATAAATATCAACAACCTCGCCGCCGTGCCGTCTATCGTTTTCGGTTTGCTTGGGTTGGCGGTCTTCCTGAACTTTATCGGCATGCCGCGCTCGGCCCCGCTGGTCGGTGGTGTGGTGCTGGCGCTGATGACGTTGCCGACCATTATTATCGCCGGCCGCGCAGCCATAAAGTCAGTGCCCCCGTCCATTCGCGAAGCGGCATTGGGTCTAGGGGCCTCGCGCAGTCAGGTGGTGTTTCACCATGTGCTGCCGCTGGCTATGCCCGGCGTGTTGACCGGCACCATCATTGGCATGGCGCAGGCCTTGGGCGAGACGGCGCCACTCCTCATGATCGGAATGGTCGCTTTTATAGTCGACATTCCGGGCGGCTTCACCGATCCGGCGACTGTGCTGCCGGTGCAGATCTATTTGTGGGCGGATAGCCCGGAACGCGCCTTCGTCGAGCGCACCTCGGCGGCTATTATGGTGTTGCTGGGATTCCTGATTATGATGAATTTGACGGCCGTCTGGCTGCGCAAGAAATTTGAGAGGCGGTGGTAGCATGATGACCGCGGAAACTAAAACGACGAACGAGGCCCACATGGATGAAGATGGCGGTTTAACTGACGACACGGTGGTGTCAATGAATCTGCCTCATCTCACCTTCCGCACCCGGAACGTGGAGGTTTTCTACGGTGAGACCCAAGCCCTATTCGGGATTGATCTAGATATTTTCCGCAATCAGGTGACCGCGCTGATTGGGCCGTCCGGCTGCGGTAAGTCCACGTACCTTCGTTGCCTAAACCGTATGAATGATACTATCGATGGATGTTGTGTTACCGGCATCATCGAATTGGATGGCGACGATGTTTACGACAAGGCTCTTGACCCGGTTCACCTGCGGGCCCGTGTCGGCATGGTTTTCCAAAAGGCGAATCCGTTTCCTAAGTCCATCTACGACAACACCGCCTACGGCCCCCGGTTGCATGGTCTAGCGGATAGCAAGGCGGACCTGGACGATGTCGTTGAAGGCAGTCTGACCAAGGCGGGATTGTGGGACGAGGTGAAAGACCGCCTCGATGCGCCGGGCACCGGACTATCTGGTGGCCAGCAACAACGCTTGTGCATTGCGCGAGCTATTGCGGTTGAGCCCGACGTGATTCTGATGGACGAGCCGTGCTCAGCCCTCGACCCCATCGCCACAGCTCGAATCGAAGAGTTAATGGACGAACTTCGAGAGAACTACACCATCGTCATTGTAACCCATTCCATGCAGCAAGCGGCACGGGTGTCGCAGCGCACCGCGTTTTTCCACCTCGGCAATCTGGTGGAATCGGGCGATACAGAGCAGATCTTTACTAAACCGTCGGACCAGCGGACTCAGGACTACATAACCGGCCGCTTCGGTTGAGGAGGGAAGCCCAATGCAGCACGAACACACCGTTAAATCTTTCGATGACGAACTGAAGCAACTGGATAGTATGATCGCGGAAATGGGGGGTATGGCGGAAGCTAATTTGGCTGGCGCAGTTGATGCGATGGTCCGGCGCGATACGGAGAGCGCCCTAGTGATTAAAAAAGCGGATAAAAAAATCGATGCCCTGGAGATTGAAATTGATGATCATGCGGTACGCATCCTCGCGCTACGCCAACCCATGGCGGACGATCTTCGTGCGGTCATTGTGGCATTAAAGACCGCCGCTGTGATCGAGCGCATCGGTGATTTCGCCAAAAACATCGCCAAACGCACTCAGGCCCTGTCGCAGTGTCCCGACCTCGGTGCCGCGAAGACTATCAAGCGGATGGCCGGCATGGCGCAAAACATGATGACTGATGTTCTGGACGCCTATGTCACTCGAGATGCGGACAAAGCCGACGAGGTCAGGCTTCGAGATGAGGAGTTGGACAGCCTTTACACTAGCCTGTTTCGGGAATTGCTTACCTACATGATGGAAAACCCAAAAAATATTACCGCGTCTACGCATCTTATGTTTGCTGCCAAGAACATCGAGCGTATCGGCGATCACGCCACCAATATTGCTGAGAACGTGCATTTTTTGGTCCACGGCCAAATGCCCGAGGAGCCCCGGCCCAAGGGTGATGGGTCCGTTTACATGACCGACCCAACCGCCGATGTCTGAGGTTTAGTGCGGCGCGATGAAACCAGCCATCCTCCTTGTCGAAGACGATCCATCCCTGATCGAACTGGTCCGCTACAACCTCGAAGCGGCGGATTTTGATGTTGCGGTTGAGATGGATGGCGATGGCGGTCTGATGGCTATACGCGAACGGGATTTTGACTTGGTTATTCTCGACTGGATGATGCCAAACATGTCTGGTATCGAAGTTGTTCGCCAAATTCGACGGATGAATGACAAGCGTGCTACGCCGGTGATTATGCTCACTGCCCGGGGAGAGGAGACCGATAAAATCCGCGGTCTGGACGCCGGTGCCGACGACTATGTGGTTAAGCCATTTTCACCTGCTGAACTAGTTTCCCGGGTTCGCGCCCTGTTGCGCCGTTCCACGCCAGACATGGGTGCGGAGACGCTCGCCTACGAGGACCTGGAAATGGATCTGGTGTCGCACAAGGTAAATCGTGGGGGGCGGAGCGTTCATTTGGGTCCAACCGAATACCGTTTGTTACGTGTGCTGATGGAGAATCCGAATCGAGTATATTCCCGCGAGCAACTTTTGGATAAAGCTTGGGGGCAAAACATTTATGTCGAAATCCGAACCGTGGACGTCCATGTCCGTCGTCTTCGCCGAGCAATTAACATAGATGGAAAGCCGGATTTGATCCGAACGGTTCGTGGATACGGTTATGCGCTGGATTTTAGCCCTGGCTAAAGCCAGCATTTGGCCAATGCAGCGGAAATGACGGTGCAACCTTTAGGTTATTTGCGAGCAGTTTTCGATTCCGTTCGCAAACATTCGCAAGTCACTCCGGTACAAAGCGTTACAGCATGAAATTTTAGGTTACTTAAGTATATGATTTTACACAGAAGTAACTGATATTTTGGGCACAGGTTTCTTACAGAGTTACACTCAACCCTGAAGGTCGTAGGTTCAAATCCTACCCCCGCAACCACTCACAGTTAAATAAAAACAATAACTTATAAGACACACGCCCTCCGCAATGGAGGGCTTTTTTTG
>CAJWVP010000165.1 GCA_913048145.1 uncultured Rhodospirillaceae bacterium | reverse complement strand
GCGAAGAACGACAAATAGCACTACCCGCACATCGTTGTCCCATTCCTGGCCGATGACGATGCCTTCCAACACCTCATCCAGTTTTTCCACCTGGCGGTAAATTTCAGCCGTGCCGATACGGACTCCACCAGGGTTCAGGGTCGCATCCGATCGGCCGTAAATTATGAAGCCGTTATGTTCCGTCCGTTCCATGAAGTCACCATGGGTCCAGACATTGGGAAAGCGCGCGAAGTAGGCGTCGTGTATGCGTTCTCCGTCTACATCGTTCAGGAAACTCGGCACTGCCGGGAAGGCCTTGGTGCAAACCAATTCTCCCTTCACGCCGATGACCGGGTTGCCGTCATCATCAAAAACATCCGTAGACATGCCCAAGATCGCGGCCTGTATCTCACCTCGCCATACGGGCAAGGTCTCATCGCCACCACAAAAGCAACCGCCAATATCGGTGCCACCCGACATGGAGGCCAGATGAACATCAGATTTGATGCTCGTGTACACATAATCGAAGCCCTCGGGAACTAGGGTCGAACCCGTCGACCCGATAGAGCGCAGCGCCGACAAATCATGCGTCTCAATGGGCTTCAGTCTCGCCTTATTGCAAGCATCAATGTACTTGGCGGAAGTGCCAAAAAGGGTCATACCCTCCTGAGCGGCGAAATCCCACAGCACGTTGCCGTCCGGATAAAAAGGCGAGCCGTCATAGAGCAAGATCGTGGCTCCCCAAGCCAGGTTACTAGCCAGCCAGTTCCACATCATCCAGCCCAGGGTCGTAAACCAGAAGACCCTGCTGTCCGGCCGAATGGAAAATTGTGCCACCTGCTCCACCGCATGCTTCAACAACATGCCGCCAGCCTCGTGCACGATACACTTTGGCTGTCCGGTGGTACCGGACGAATAGAGAATGTAGAGCGGATGATTGAAGGGCATCTGTTTAAACTGGATATCGGTGGGGGTGAAGTTCCCCACGAAGTCAGATAATTCCACCGCATCGCGAATGCTGGAGATATCTGGCTCAGTCCATACATAGTGAACAATCACGACACGCTGGATGCTGGGCACCCGGCTGACCAAATCTGCCGTCTTTTCTCGGATATCATGGGTCTTCCCGTTGTAGAAATAGCCGTCACTAGCGATCAGGACTTTCGGCTCGATCTGGCCGAACCGGTCTAGCACGCCCTGAAGGCCAAAATCAGGCGAACAGGACGACCACGTAGCTCCCAGGCTTGTAGCTGCCAGCATGGCGATAATGGCTTCCGGTATGTTTGGCAGATACCCGGCCACCCGGTCGCCAGGTTCCACGCCTTCAGCGTGCAGGGCCTGTGCCAATTGGGAGACAGCGTCATAAAGCTCGGCAAAGGTCATGCGACGACGGATCTTGTCCTCACCCCAGAAGACAAGCGCTTCTCCGTCATCACGGCGCTTCAAAAGGTTTTCAGCGAAATTGAAGCGCGCGTCCGGAAACCATTTCGCGCCAGGCAGCTTATCGGCGTCAACAGAATCTTTCTCCCCCCAAGTCCCGGCCTTGAGGTCGCAAAAATCGATTATAGTGCGCCAGAATTTCTCACGCTCGTCCACGGAGAACCGCCAGAGCGCTGTTGAGTCGGGCAAGTCCACCTGCCACTGCGCATTAACTGCACGGCGCAGCTCGGTTATCTTCGCGGTTTCAATCTGTTCCGGTGTCGGCGTCCAAAGCGGCTCGGTCATGGCAAAACCTCTGATAGGTCCTCATCTTAGCGGGCAGTATGTGATTGCCTAGAGCGTGGATCAAGACAGCGCCATCAATCGGGCATTTGAGCATTGGCCGGTGGCTGGCTGGCATCCAGGTAGGTGACGGCTTTGCCCCAATGCACATCGTTAACGTGTGGCACGATGAAGCGGTAGGCGGCCCAGAATACGGCGGCATCATCCGTGAAGCCGAGGACCGCGATGAAGTCTGGAATTCCGTCCGCTGGCATGACGAAATAAGCCAAGGCCGTTAGGATCACGGCCTTGACACGAAACGGCGTCTTCGGGTCGCGGGCACAATAGTAGGCGGCCACGGCCTCCCGCACGAAACTCAATTTGCCAAGCGTGCGTTTTACTTTCCCACCAAGATTGGCCCGGACATACTGCTCTCCATCATCCACGTTCATCGTAAAGCGGGAAGCCATTTCATCGGTCGAATTCATGCTACTTGCACGTCCGATAAGCCATGATATCACCAGAGATAGAACCCAAGTATAAACAGAATTGCGGCGGAGTTAAGGCAATGGATATCAGCGGATTGGCAGCAGTGGTCACAGGCGCGGCGTCAGGGCTGGGTGAGGCAACGGCGCGCGCGCTTGCCGCCGGTGGTGCAAAAGTTGTTATCCTTGATCGTAACGAGGAAGGCGCCAAGGCCGTAGGTGATGAACTAGGTGGCTTCGGCATAGGCTGCGACGTGGCCGATGCGGCGTCTATGGAATCGGCCATTAAGGCGGCCGCTGACGCCTACGGTCCAGCGCGCATCGTTGTCAATTGCGCCGGGATCGGTCCGGCTGCCCGGGTGATTGGACGCGACGGTCCCATGGATCTCCAAAAGTTCGCCCAGGTCATCAACATCAACCTCATCGGCACCTTCAACACCCTGCGCCTGGCGGCGGCGGCCATGCAGGATTTGGATACTTTAGAAACGGGGGAAAGGGGCATCATCATCAATACAGCCTCCGTTGCCGCTTTCGAAGGCCAAATCGGCCAAGCCGCGTACTCCGCATCCAAGGGCGGGGTGCATGCCATGACAATTCCCGTGGCCCGCGAATTGGCGCGCTTCGGCATCCGGGTGCTGACCATCGCACCCGGGATCATGAGCACACCTATGCTGTTTGCCCTCCCGGACGAGGTTCAGGAAAGCTTGGGCAAGACAGTGCCGTTCCCGGCGCGGCTCGGCTCAGCGCAGGAATACGCCAAACTCGTTCTGCACATGTGTGACAATGTTTACATGAATGGTGAAACGGTACGCCTGGATGGCGCAATCCGTTTGACGGCAAAGTAACAATTCAGAATGTTACCAATTAAGAGAGAGTTCTCTACAGGCGCTTTCGCGTTGTTGTCGAAACGTCCCTTTTGCTGCGGCAGTCGTCGTCATCGTGGTTGTGGTCTAGACTCGGTGTCACCACGGTAAACGGCTGCGTGATCTCCAACCTGAAGGTCTGGCGGCGCATCAAGCCGTCGCCACCGCGTTCTGGTCGTCCACGGGAGCCGAATCGGTCTCCATCACCGTGGCGCGACGCATATCGCGCTTGAACCGGGACTCGTCGAAAGGCATGGCCCGGTGCATGGTGCAGCGATTATCCCAAATCAGCGTGTCACCGATCCGCCAATGGTGCGTATAGATATACTGCGGCTGGGTCGCGTGCTCCATGAGGTCACGGACCAGCAACCGGCCCTCTGCCACGGGGCGGCCCAAAATCCGCCCTATATGCGACGCTAGGTAAAGGGTCTTGCGACCCGACCCTGGATGCACCCGCACCATAGGCCGACGGATCGGCGGCAGGAGATGATGTTCCTCCTGGGAGAAGTTGTCGAACCCCAACAAGGCCCTCGACGTAAAGATAGAATGCACGGCGACCAAATCCTCAATCTGGCCTTTCATATACGCCGGAAGATCATCGTAGGCGGCGCGTAGATCGCAGACCTGGGTTTCACCGGCGATCGGCGGCACAGCGTGGGCGTGCAGCATGGAATATTTCGCCGCGATCCGCTTGAATGACGAGTCCGTGTGCCACAAGCGATTGCCTAGGTTGAACAGACGACGCCGATCGTCCAATTCGAGGATATTGCTGTCCTCATCCATGTTGGAGATGTCTACCAACTCCGCCGACACACGCCGCTTGATGTCCGTTTGTAGCACGCCGTTGATGGCGTCCAGGGGCCCAAAGTTCTTAGCGAAGGCTATTTGATCGTCTTGGCTCACGGTAACGCCCCGGATCACCGTCACCGCGTAGCGATCCATGGCGTCAACGATCAGATCGCCGGTGCCTGCATCCAGAGGCCGGGTCAAATCGACGCCAGTGATCTCGGCTCCAAAGGTTGGCGTGAGGGCGGTGACGGAAACGTTCATGTCAGAGATTTTGCCGCATCTCCGCCTGCAATGTAACCCCAAGTGAGACACGGCCCCAGTGTCGTGCCCGCTCCAACGCCCTTGGACCCGAAGCTGTTCGCCGTCACGTTGCCCGCCGCGTAGAGGCCGGGCAGGACCGTGCCGTCGGGTTTTAGAACGCGAGCCTTGGCGTCCGTCCTGGCCCCACCCTTGGTGGCCAAGAAGCTCGCCTTGAAGGGCATGGCATAGAACGGCGCCTTCTCGATGGTACCGAGGGTTGGGTTCGGCTTGTGGTCCGGATCGCCCCCGCGGTTCCGGTCCCAGATGGTGGCGCCGCGGCCAAAATCCTCATCCACGCCGGCGCGGGCGAATTCACTGAAGCGCGCGGCCGTTTCCACCAGACCGGTCGGATTAACATCGATCTGAGCCGCCAACTCAGCCAGAGTATCGGCGCGAAAGAGGTTGCCTTCGACGCCTTTCTTCGGCAGCGCGTGCGGATACTTCGCCGCAAACTGGCCATCATAGATGCGCCATGCCGGCAGATGCAGGGGCTCACCCGTTCTCGGGTCGCGTTCGTCGAACGCCAGGCCCACATTCATCTGCTTTTCATTTATGAAGCGCTTGCCGTGCTTGTTTACGATCATGGAATACGGCAGGAAATAGTCCGCCGCCGGCAAGCCGTGATGGGTCCGCCCTTCGTACTCCACAGGCGTCGTCCCCATGATCAGGGCCTGGTCCATGTGATCCAATTGCGCGCCTGCGGCCTCGGCCATGCACTGGCCGTCGCCGGTGTTGGTGTCGGGACTAGCGGTCCACTCCACGGGGCCTGGGAAAAATTTTGCCATCATCTCCGGATTCCACTCAAACCCGCCGGACGCCAGGATCACCACCTTCGCGGCAACGGCTACGGCGTCACCCACCCTTTCAACGTCAATCCCAGTCACCACGCCCTCATGAACTATCAGGTGCTTTGCCGCCGTCTCCGCCCATATGGTGACGCCAGCATCCATGCAGCCTCGCAGCAATCCGATAGTCAGCGCGTTGCCCCGCGTCCGTTTGTCCCACAACCGCCGCCAGAACAGGCGCGGCGCGAACCTGAGTGCCCAACGCTTTGGCTGGGCGTAGAAAAAGGTATCCACCACCTCCTCGTAGCTCAGTTCCACGTTCACGGCGGGCCGGCGGATCTTGTCTTTCCAAGCCCCCGCCTGGACGGCACGTATAGGCCCAGCGGAAACGTTGCGCCCGAAGGCTTTGCCGCCGTTCACTTCCGCGTAGGGGTCGGGGTCACGGTTTGGGTTGAAGGTGATGGGGGTCTGGTCTTCGACGAACCGCAGCATCTTCGGCGCTTCGTCGACGAACGCCTGCCACAGGGGCTCCTCCGCGTTGTGCCAACCGGCCGGCGAAACGGCACGGATGTAATTCATGGCATCGTCCACCGAATCCTGAACGCCCAGGCGCGCTTGATGGTGATGGTTCGGCACCCAGATGCAGCCCCCGGACATTGCCGTGGTGCCGCCGATGATGGGCGCCTTTTCGATGACTAGGGCCTTCGCCCCCAGATGGGCTGCCCGGAGCGCCGCGCTCAATCCCGCCGCGCCGGAACCGACGATAGCGACGTCATATTCATGTTTTCCCCTCATCCCAAGAACATAGCGGAACCGGCCCGACCCGACAAAGCCTGACACCTGTTGTCCGTTTTCCCCCATGAAACGCGTCGCCGTTGAGGCTCTGTCGGTGCGACCTTACGCTTTCGGCCATGGAACTTCACACCACGCCCACCAGTCCCTTCGGCTTCATGGCACGGATCATAATCTTGGAGAAAAGCCTCCAGGATCGGATCACGGTAATACCCGCTAAAACCCGGACCATCGATAGTCCCTATTATCAAGTCAACCCGTCAGGCCGGGTGCCGTATCTGATTTTAGACAACGGCATGGGGTTGGAAGGTTCGCAATTAATCTGTGCTTACCTCGATCACCTGGATGGTCATCCCCGGTTCGATCATCCGGCAGGACCGGACGGTTGGGAATCGCGCCGTCTGGAAAGCCTGGCGCGCAGCATGCTGGACGGCATTTCCGTCTGGTCCCGGGAACTCAAGAGAGCCACCGATGAGCAATCGCCGACGATCATCGCACATGAGATCGCGCGGATTAAGCGCATGGTCGAAACCTGGGAGGAGAACGTCAGCCATCCGCTGATGAACGGCGACTTCAATATGGCGCAGCTGACCTTGGCCGTAACCCTGAACATCGAACACCGCATGGAAGGGTTCGAATTTCGCGGTACGCACCCGATCCTCACGGCCTGGGCCAATCGCCTAGCGGAACGGCCGTCGTTGAAGGAATTGCTGCTTCACTTAGCCGGAGAAGCCACGGAAGGCCATCCGGCGGCTTCGACGGCGGCGCGCGCGTCCGTGTCGTAGATTATTACGTCGCACACCTCGACTTCGCTGATTTCGTGAAGCAACAACGTGGTGTCTGGCAGGAACATCTACCCAGCAATGAAACGCCGCCAGTTTGATCCCAAATGACGCCATTGCAAGAATGCCGTATCCAATGGACAGGAGACGCGATGATGAGCGTTTTGAAGCTGGAAGAGTACGAGAACGACTTCTGGAAAGAC
>CAJWVP010000164.1 GCA_913048145.1 uncultured Rhodospirillaceae bacterium | reverse complement strand
ATGGCGGCATTGGTCTGGGCATGGCGAAGGGCCTAGCGGAAGTCGGCGCGAAGGTCGCCGTGATCGGTCGCAACTCAGACAAGAATGCCAAGGCGGTTGTGGAGATTGAGGCATTGGGCGCGGACGCCATGGCGGTTGAGACGGACGTTTGCGATGCAGACGCCGTGGACGTGATGATTGCTGCCGTTGTTGGTCGATGGGGTGCAATTCACATCCTGATCAACAACGCCGGTATCAACATCCGCAAACGACCGGAGGAGTTGTCGGAAGAGGAATGGCGCCAGGTTCTCGATACGAACCTGACCAGCGCCTTTCTCTGTTCGAAGGCCTGCTATCCGCTTATGAAGAAGGCCGGCGGCGGCAAGATCCTTAACAATGGATCCATGCTGTCCTTGTTTGGCTCCCCCTGGGGGTCTGCCTACGGGTCGTCGAAGGGCGGTATCATGCAGATGACCCGCAGCCACGCTACGGCCTGGGCAGAGGATAACATCCAAGTTAATTGCTATCTGCCTGGATGGATCAACACGGACCTGACCATCAAGGCCCGTGAAGATGTGCCCGGGCTGCACGAGAAGGTGCTGGCACGAACACCGGCGGGTCGCTGGGGCGAGCCGGACGACCTGGCCGGTTTGGCAGTTTATCTGGCAAGCCCTGCGTCGGATTTTCTAACCGGCACGGCGATCCCCATTGATGGCGGCTTTTCCATTACCATCTGATCCTAGATATCTCTAATCATCGGAGCTATTCAGAACTTGCAACTTATCGGTAGCTACCTCTCTCCATTCGTCCGACGCGTCGCGATAAGCATGAACGTAATGGACCAGCCTTATGAGCAAAACAGCATCCTGGCGTTCGCCAGTCCAGATCAAATCAGGTGCCACAATCCGCTGATCCGCGTGCCAACCATAGTCCTGGATGATGGGGATGTTTTGGTCGAAAGTTACGCAATCCTGGATTACTTGGATGAGCTGGCTGGCGATTCAAAGCGGCTGACCCCTGCCAATGGTCCGGAACGCCGCCGGGTAATGAAGGACACGGCCGTGGCCGTCGGATCGATGGACCGGGCACAATGGGCCGTCTATGAATATCGGCACCGCCCGCAAGAGAAGGTTCACGAACCCTGGGCCGAACATAACGATTCTCGCGCCATTGGTGGACTGCAATATTTGGATCGCTTGGCAAGCGAAGTTGGGGAAACCGGTTGGCTGTCAAATACGGATCGCATGAGCCAGTCGGATATAAGCGCCGTGGTTGCCTACTCCTTTGCCACGGCAGTTCGGCCTAATCTGAACTTGGCGAATGCCGCGCCGGCCTTGACGTCATTTGTCGCTAGGTGCGAAGCCTTAACGCCCTTCGCGGATGCAGTCATCCCCGAATAAGCCGTCGCCGGACGATCGTTTGCATCCACGATAACCCATTCGTACAATCCGATGGTGCGTTGAACTCTGATCGTGCCGTATCGCCCCACGCGGTCCCGGCGCGACCTAGACCGGGGAGGCCATGCAAACGCCCGACGGACCCACCGTATTCTGGCCACCGGCATCCCAGCCCGGCGGCAAGGCACGCATTGATGCCCGCTATACGCGGCATCTGATCCATTCCATATTCACCGCGGGCGCCGTCCGCGAGTTCCTCTTGTCCGCCTTCGCCAAGGACGGACAGGAGCACGAGAACCTGAGCGCCTTTGTAGGCCAGCTTCGGGGTTTCTTTTCCGACAATCTGGCAAAGAACATGCAGGAAGCGGGCATGGCCGGCATCGACAAGGACCTCATCGAACAGGCGGAGAACCTAGCCCTGTTTGAGCGCGAGTTCCTGGTCGATTCGATCCGCTATCAGACCAGCGCCAAGCCCAATCCGGACGCTGTCTTCTGGCCGAACCCCTGTCATCCCGATCATCCGAGTTCCCTGTTCGGCACCCAGCCCATGGTCAAAAACATTGGCCTTCTGGACAAGACGACACCTGTCGGTTCCGCAGGCAGCTGTTTCGCCAGCGAGATCGCCTACTACCTACAGAACAACGGCTACAACTACGTGATTACAGAGTCGGACGAAGCCGACGGTCCACAACCGGAATCGTGTGCGCGCTGGGGGATTATCTTCAACACGCCGAGCTTTAAACAGCTGGCGGAGAAGGCCTTCAGCATACGCGCCCTACCGAAGCTGGCCGAGTTCCATCCCGCGGGGAACTACTGGCAGGACCCCTTCCGCGAGAACATCCCGTTTGCTGACACGGAAGCCATAGAGGCCGACCGCGACGCGCATCTGCGCGCCTGCCGCGATGCCTTAGAAACTTGCAAGGTCTTCTTCATCACACTCGGTCTCAACGAATGTTGGGAATTTAAGCCCGACGGCGCCGTAGTATCCCGCAATCCGAAGTCACCATTGCATTCGGCCCTGCTTCGCCACCGGGTCCTGACGGTGGAGGAGAATGTCGATCACCTGCAGACGTTTCTGGATGTGTTACGGGCGCACAACCCCGACCTTCGCCTCGTCGTTACCGTGTCACCGGTGCCATTCATGGCCACGGGCCGCGCCGACACCCACCACGTGGTGACCGCCAATGCCCATTCGAAGGCGGTCCTGCGCGTCACCGCTGAAAACTTCTGCGCAGCCAACGACGGCGTATACTATTTCCCCAGCTACGAAATGGTTATGCACTGCCTTGAAGACCCGTGGGAGGCCGACCAGCGTCACGTCAAACGCAGTGCCGTGGCGGAGATCATGAAAATGTTCGAGGCCATGTTCGTCATTAACCCGGACGCCTAGGCAGGAGACCGCCATGGAATTGCAGTTCGTACCCAACGGCCGGCGGATCACGTTACATCCCGATTGCCGCGACGTTGTGAACAGCCTGACCCCCTGGCAGCGCCACGCGATCTACCACCAGGTCTGCCGCCAATCCTTCGCACAGACACATCCCGAAGCAGCTATCGATACGGGACCGCTCACCACCGAGGGCCTGGATGTGGTTAGGGGATCACTCTCGGCGAAAGAGGCGGTCAGCATCGCCGATGTGATCACCGCTAACCTGGAAGCCCTCGGTCCGAGAGCCGGTGCGCACGGGCCGGTCTCCGACGACCCAACCGACGCAATTATCAGTGTGGCCCAGACCGGCGACCTGCGCGCTCTGCTCCAAGACGCCCTGCCCCGGATTCTCAGCGACGAGACGACGGTGATCCTGGAGCGCTATTATGGTTCCCATTTCCGTATCCATGGGGCAGTAACCTACCGGACCCACGCACTCACCCAGCAGGTGGGGTCTTTCCTCTGGCACCGCGACACGGCACCCATGGGTCAAATTCACATGATCGTCTACTTGACGCCGTCCGGTGCGGCGAGCGGCTCAACCCAGTTCCTGGGCCTGAACCAATCAGCACGTGCGGCAAGCCTGGGTTATCATTATGAGCACCTGGAGAACCGAACCAGGGACATCGAGACTATTTTCGACGGCATCGAAGAAAAGCCTGACGTCCTCTGCCCGGAACTAGCGGCAGGCGACAGCGTAATCTTTCCCGCCCCGCGCGTCCTGCATCGCGGCAATCTGCCGACACATGGCTACCGAGACACCTTCACTCTCATCTTGCTGCCGAGTTTCGTACCCTGGCAAGCGGATATCGAAGACTTCGGTGCGGACCACATCTTCGGCGACACCACCATGCGAACCCTCATCACGGACCCCTTTCAGGCGCCGCCCCTCGAACTTCCCGCCGCGGCACGGGGCGATCTAAACATCACCGAACAGTGGGTTTTAGTCGGGCGGATGCTGCCCTAGCCCACGGGATCCGCAACGGCCACGCCCGTCGCCACCATGGCGTCGATGCGGCCATCCGCAAATCCTGCCCAGTCACGCAGTACTTCACGCGTGTGCTCCCCCAACACCGGTGCGCCGACCGGGTCGCGCACCGGTGTTCCCGACAAACGGAATGAGGGCATCATGGTCTTCAGCTCCCCCAACGTCGTGTGCGGCGCCATGGCGACCAAATTGGTGGCTTCAGCCATAGGCGAATTCAGCGCGTCATGGACGGAACTAATCTCGCCCGCGGGAATGCCATGCGCATTCATGCGCTCCAGCCATTTCGCGTTCGACCGGGTTGCAAAGACGGCATTCAGTTCCTCGGTCAGCGCCGATTTATTGACCAGGCGTTGGGCGTTGGTGGCAAAACGTGCATCGCCGGCCATGTCCGGCCGTTCGATGACGTTTTCGCAAAACCGTTGATACATGCCCTCGTTGCCAATAGTCAGCATAAATTCACCGTCAGCCGACGGATAAACACCGGCCGGTTGCGCCGCCTGACTTCCAGATCCGGCGCGGCGCGGATTATCGCCGACCATCAAAGACTGGGCCCCAAAATTTCCCAACATGTTGGCCGCCGTAGCGAACAGGTTGGCTTCGATGTATTGTCCCGCGCCGGTGTCGCGCCGGGCGTAGAGGGCGGCGCTGATGGCTTGGGTGGCGAATGTGCCTGTGATCATATCGATGACAGAAATCCCAATCCGCGTCGGCGGACCGTCCGGATCACCGCACATGGACATTAGCCCTGATTCCGCTTGCGCGATCGGATCATAGCCGGCTTTGTTCGCGAACGGTCCGGTACGCCCGTAGCCGGAAACTGCTGCGTAGATCAATCGCGAATTGCGTTCCTTCAGCGTCTCATAGCCGATCCCCAATCGATCCATGGCGCCGGCTCGGAAATTCTCGATCACCACGTCGGCGGTTTTGGCCATGGCCAGGATGGCTGCGCGCCCGTCTTCACTTTTTAAATCGATGGCGATGCCGCGCTTGTTGCGGTTGACGAACAGATAATAGGGTGATTCCCCGCCCACGTCGGGAGGCGTGTAATTCCGGGTCGCATCGCCGGACGGGCTTTCGATCTTCACCACATCGGCGCCGAGGTCCGCCAACAGCATGCCCGCGTAGGGCGCTGCCATAACCTGGCCAAAGTCCAGCACCTTAATGCCGGCGTAAGGTCCGGTCGTACTCATTCGGCGGCCTGGCGAGGCAGGCGCACGCGGCCCGTGCCGATGATCGAAAGCACGCCGTCCTGATTGCGAGCCTCATGGGCGACGGTGACCACGTCGTTGTCAACCGCCGTCACCTCGCCATTGATAAATAAGGTATCGCCCTCGGGATTGTGGTGGCGGATCTTGGTTTCCGAATGCAACAGGAAACCGTCGTCCCCCATCCAGTTGGTCAGGTGGTGGGTCATCCACGAACACCGCTCGGGCCCATAGTCATAGGCACCGGGCGCGCCGACAGCGGTGGCGAACTCGTTCTCCCAATGGACGCGTTCCGGACAATCGGGAATGTTGAACCGGTTCGGAATGCCAAGCCCCGGGTGGGCGTGGATCTGTTTCCAGGCCAACTTGTTGGCCCGGATATAGAGCCCGCCCCAGCCTTGGGCATAGGCAATGAAGCCGGTCACAGTCATGGGCCCCTTGACCATGGTCGGCAGTTTGTCGCCGACGGCCACGTCCTCGACATGGCGTGGGGTCGCGCCCCTAACCTCCTCTTCCGCATAGTGACGGTAGATCTCGGTCAGTTCGTCAGGCGTGTAGGTCTTCGCCACCTGTGTCTTTAGGTCATCGTACTTGGTGCCCTCTTCGCGTGCTGTGTCACGTTCCGTGCGGAAGCACCAGCTGTCGCCCTCGGCTACTTTGTCGCCTTCACCGTTGAAGAAATCCACGTGGTAAATCTGCTGCACAGCGCGGCCGGAGAACTTGGTTTCGCGAATGATGAAGTCCTTGAGGTGCGATTCGGTTGCAATGGCGTCATTGTGCCGAACCCATTTGTGCCACATCCAATCGGCACCGGCCCACATGGCGTGCACCCCCGGTAAGCCGCCAACATAACCAGAGATAATGCGCGAACACGAAAACAGGAACGACGGCAGCGCGACGATACCGCCATGGGCCGAGCCGGCTGCGTAGTCCGGATCGCACCAAAGCGGGTTGTCGTCGCCGATCCCGTGGGCGTAGTGGCGAATGTTGTCGCGGGTCGCCTCCGTGCACCAGGGTGCCGGTTCGCGGGCAATCTTCACGCCCTTTCGGGCTTCCAGTTCTTCAAGTCCCTGGTCGGTGATGCGGGGGAAATTCCCGACTGAGTTCTCTTTCATGTCGCCTCATCATGATAATGTTTAAAGACATTCAAAACGGTCCGGATCTGTTTTGGCAAATCGTGGTATTTCACAGCCATCATGCCGTCGGGAACCGATCACCCCATTCCTCCGACCATTCCGCGTTGACACCCTTTTGTCATTAATTTACATTTTTTGAATATGAAAACATGCAGCGATTGCAGTCAGCGTCACGAAATCGGTAAGTCCAGATTGCAATTGGCGGCTTAAATCTCGTTACTGCGCCGAATTTGTCTCTGCTGAAGAATGGATCGTTTTGTTTCAGGTGGGGTTCGTACGTAACGTAATTTGGTTCGGCTAAGGATGTCGGACATGAGAGGTTTGATATCTCGAACGCCGTGCTGAACGCGGCCCCAAATAGGCTACGACAGCGAGGAGTACGGTGCCGAAATCGGTATATTCTCCATGGCAGCACCAGATTGAAGACCGGAGGTTGCCTCGCCGAAAAGCGGAGCGGAGTTAAGTTTGACTAAAGCGGGAGCGCTAAATGTTTTCTACGAATCCCTTTGCGACGCTGTCTGCAACCGTCTCACCCGACGTCATGCAGGCCTTCGTGATCATCATGGTCTTGATGG
>CAJWVP010000163.1 GCA_913048145.1 uncultured Rhodospirillaceae bacterium | reverse complement strand
AAGACGCCGTGAAAGCGGCAGCGGCGCTGGACATCGCGTTGACCAAACGCGGCAAGCACCTGGGTGAGGACATCCCCATGTGCGGCGTGCCCGTGCATAGTCACGAGGCCTACCTTAACCGACTCATCCGACACGGCTTCCGGGTCGCCATCTGCGAGCAGACGGAGGCCCCTGTGGAGGCTAAGAAGCGCGGCGCGAAAGCCGTTGTGCGGCGTGATGTGGTGCGCGTCGTCACCCCGGGAACGCTGACTGAGGACACGTTGCTGGATGCCCGCCGCCACAACTACCTGGCCGCCATCGCGCAGACCCAGAGGGCGTTTGGTCTGGCCTGGATCGATGTCTCCACGGGCGCGCTTATGACCCAGCCCCTAGAAGCCTTCGATGTAGACGCTGCACTGGCCCGGATAGACCCAGGTGAGCTCTTGGTCGCCGACACGGTACTAGAGAAGCCGGCCTTCGAGGGCCTGGTTGGGGCCTGGGCTGAACGGCTGACACCATTGCCGGCGGTGCGCTTGGACTCGGCATTGGGCCGCAAACGTTTGGAGGCGGTGTATGGCGTCGCAGCCCTGGACGCCTTCGGCGATTTCAGCCGTGCCGAGATCGCCGCCGCGGGGGGCGTGGTCGATTACGTGGCGCTCACGCAGAAAGGCAAATTGCCGCGTATTTCGCCGCCTGTGCGTTTCACGGCCGGCGCAATCATGGAGATTGACGCCGCTACCCGGCGTAATCTGGAACTCACGCGGACCTTGTCAGGTGAAACCCAGGGCAGCCTACTTAGCGTCATCGATCGGACCGTCACCGGCGCCGGAGCCCGCACTCTGGGGCGACGACTCGCACAGCCGTTGACTGACCCAGAGGCCATCGCTGAGCGCCTGGATGCGGTTCAGTTTTTTGTGGACGATGGTCGCGTGCGAGCGGACGCGAGAGATGTTCTCGGTGCAACGCCGGATGTGGCCCGGGCTCTGTCGCGCTTGACCGTCGGTCGGGGCGGGCCTCGCGACTTGGCCGCCGTCCGCGATGGCCTAGTCGCTGCAATGGCATTGGCAGCGCAGATCGACGAGAGCCCGGCGGTGGCCTTGCCCAAGAACATCGTTGATGCGCAAGCGGACCTGGCCGGCCACGAGGTTCGGATTGCCCGGCTCGCTGATGCCCTGGCCGATGAACTGCCTTTCCTGGCCCGCGATGGCGGTTTCATCCGCGCCGGATATCACGCGGATCTCGACGAACTAGTCGCGCTCCGCGATGAGAGCCGCAAATTAATCGCTCAGTTGCAGGCCCAATATGTCAAAGACACAGGCCGCGTCGGTCTGAAGATCAAACACAACAACGTCCTGGGTTATTTCATCGAGCTGCCTGCGAAGCAGGCGGAGGGTCTGGCATCTGGGGAAGAAAGCCCCTACATCCACCGCCAGACCATGGCCAATGCCATGCGCTTCACCACGGTGGAGCTCTCTGAACTGGAGGGACGCATCCTCAAGGCGGCAGACCGTGCCCTGGCCCTGGAGCTCTTCCTAATTAATGACCTGGTGACGCAGGTCAATGTGGAGGCCGAGCCGGTAGCGTTGGCCGCGGAGGCCCTGGCTTGTGTCGACGTGATGGCGGCGTTGGGGGAGTTGGCGGTGACGCGTCGCTACGTTCGGCCCTCCGTGGACGCTAGTTATGCCTTTGCAATCGAAGGTGGCCGTCATCCTGTGGTGGAGGCCGCCCTGGAACGGGGCGGCAACGGTCCATTTGTCGCCAATGATTGTCATCTGGACCCCGCCAACGAGATTGAGGGCGCGGGCCGGCTGTGGCTTCTGACGGGCCCCAACATGGCTGGCAAAAGCACTTTTTTGCGCCAAAATGCGCTGATCGCGGTGATGGCCCAGGCTGGATCTTTCGTGCCGGCGGCGGCGGCGCGTATTGGGGTGGTTGACCGGCTGTTTTCCCGGGTCGGCGCGTCGGACGATCTAGCCCAGGGGCGGTCGACCTTCATGGTGGAAATGGTTGAGACCGCGACCATTCTCAATCAGGCAGGGGCCCGTGCGCTCGTGATACTTGACGAAATTGGGCGCGGTACGGCGACTTACGATGGCCTCTCTATCGCCTGGGCGGTGGTCGAACACCTGCATGAAGAGAACGGCTGTCGGGCATTATTCGCCACGCATTATCATGAATTGACGGCCTTGTCGGGCCGCCTTGATCATCTCAGTTGCCACACCATGCGAGTGAAGGAATGGCAGGAAGACGTGGTGTTCCTCCATGAAGTGGCGGTCGGTGTGGCGGACCGATCCTACGGTATCCATGTGGGCAAATTGGCGGGGCTGCCGAGTGGGGTTGTGAACCGTGCCGAGGCTGTTTTGAAGACCTTGGAGGCAGATGAACAAATGTCCGCAATGCGTGATCTGGCGGCAGATTTACCCTTGTTCCAATCTCTTTCTGGAGCATTATCCGTCTCTGAACAGAAAGGACCTACACCCGTCGAACACGCCGTAGACCGCATAACCCCAGACGATATGACACCCCGCACGGCACTTGACTTTGTATACGAAATAAAACGGCTTCGGGATGATAAAACAGACGAGTAGTCTTAGTTAAGCAATTCTGGTCGCGGACAAAAATAAGCTCAGCCCGAATATCTATTTAATTTTCATTGTGATGGTTATATCAACGACATGTGCCACGGACATAAGGCGCATCTGTGATGTAATCAAAACGTTTGTTGAGGATCCGTTTCACCTTTGCTTGGCGGTCCTGAAGAACTATAGTTTCTCTACCTCAGGAGATCGGCCCGCCATGCCGCAAGAGAGTATTCGCGAACCCCGCCAGATCATTGACCGCAAAGCCTTGAAGGCTGAGTTGGAAGAATTGGTGGCGTGGTCTGGATACACGCCGAAAACCCAAGGCAAGGTTCTCGAGATCTTTAAGCGTGCCTACCGAACCGGCTGGGATGAGGTGCGCCGCCGCTTTGAAGACGTCGAAGCTGGCGGCCCTGAGACCACGCATGCCCACGCTTATCTGATGGATCAGGTAGTGCGCCTGATCCACGAATTTGCCTTGAGCAGTATCTACCCCGCCGCCAATCCGACTACTGGAGAGCAGATGGCGGTGATCGCCACGGGCGGCTATGGGCGCGGCGAGTTGGCACCGTTCTCTGACATCGATTTGATGTTTTTGTTGCCGTACAAGCTGACGCCACATTCGGAACAGGTCGTGGAATACACGCTCTATTCGCTCTGGGACTTGGGCCTCAAGGTCGGCCATGCGACGCGCTCCATTGAGGAAACCATTCGGCTTGCAGGCGACGATTTGACCATTCGGACCAGCCTTTTGGACGCCCGCTGGCTCTGGGGTAACCAGGCCCTGTTCCGTGATTTTCAGGCGCGATTTCACGAGGAACTGGTGGTCGGCAGTGGACCGAAGTTTGTTGAGGAGAAGCTGACTGAGCGCGATGAGCGCCACGGGCGCATGGGTGACACCCGATACGTCCTTGAGCCTAATTTGAAAGAGGGCAAGGGTGGCCTACGCGATCTGCAAACCTTGTTTTGGATCGCTAAGTACCTCTACCAGGCCGCCAACGCCGAGGACTTGAAGGAGGCCGGCGTACTGACCGCCGCCGACGTAAAGAGTTTTGCCAAGGCGGAAAACTTTCTATGGACGGTTCGTTGTCATCTGCATTACCTGGCGGCCAGGCCGGAAGAGCGCCTGACATTCAATGTCCAGGAAGAACTGGGCAGCCGCATGGGCTACAAGGACCACGCCGGCACGCGTGGTGTGGAACGGTTCATGAAACACTACTTTCTGACCGCAAAGGACGTCGGTGATTTGACGCGGGTTCTGTGCGCGGTCCTGGAAGAGCAGCACAAGAAGCGCCGCGCGCCCTCATGGCTGGGCGGTATCCGGTTCGGCAAGAAAGAGATCGAAGGATTTCGTGTCGAGGGCGGGCGGATCACTATCGACGGCTCTAACCAGTTGAAAAAGGAACCAGTCCGCATGCTGCAGCTATTCCATGTAGCGCAGCATCATCAGCTTGATATTCACCCGCGTGCCATGCGGCTGGTTTCGCAGAACCTTAAACTGGTAGACAACGAGCTTCGGGAGAGCGTGGAGGCAAACCGCCTGTTCCTGGAAATCCTGACCGGCCCGGATCCGCGAACGGCGCTCATGTGGCTGAATGAGACCGGTGTGTTTGGCCGGTTCATTCCCGATTTCGGCCGGGTCGTAGCGCAGATGCAATACGACATGTACCATGTCTACACCGTGGACGAGCATACCATCCGGGCGATCGACATCCTGGACGGTATCTGCACGGGCCGCCTCAAGGAAGACCACCCGGTCTCCTGCGACGTGGTCAAGGAAGTGCAGTCGCGCCGGGTGCTGTTCGTTGCTGTTTTGCTGCACGATATCGCCAAGGGCCGTGGCGGCGATCACTCGGTTCTGGGTGCCGAAGTGGCCGACAAACTGTGTCCGCGCCTGGGCCTCAGCGATTGGGAAACGGAGACAGTATCTTGGCTGGTGCGACATCACTTGCTGATGAGCCATTTGGCCTTCAAGCGCGATCTCGACGACCCAAAGACGGTGGCTGACTTCAGCGATCAGGTGCAGTCGCCGGAAAGGCTCCGCCTGTTGCTGGTGTTGACGGTCGCGGATATCCGAGCCGTCGGACCGAATGTCTGGAATAACTGGAAGGCTGGTTTGCTGCGGGAACTCTACTGGCGGGCTCAGGAAGTCTTGAGTGGAGGCGCCCCCGAGAAACGAAGGGTAGAGCGGGTTGAACGTGTCAAGGCCCACCTGAGAGCCCAGCTGGCGGATTGGCCTGAGGGCGAGGTCGAAACGCACCTGAAGCGGGGCCAGCCCGCTTATCGGTTGGGCGTCGATATAGAGACCCTAGTCCGGCACGCGAACGTGATCCGCGCCGCTGAATCCCAGGACGAACTGTTCCTTATCGAGGCTCGCGATGACCCTGACCGAGGGGTGTGCCTGGTCACCGTCTATGCGCCGGACCACCCCGGATTGTTCGCTAATATTGCCGGTGCCCTGGCGATGGCCCAGGCCTCCATTGTCGATGCTAAGATCAACACGCTTACCAACGGAATGGCCCTTGACACCTTAGCCATTCTTTTGGGCGATGGGGGCGGCCCGGCCCGGGCATTAGACCAGAAGCGTCTCCGCAAGCGCATTGCCGACGCCATCCAGGGGAAGGTCCGTCCGGCGCGGGCGTTAGCCGAACGTGCTGCCGGCCCCATGCGCCGCCGGACCGAAGTGTTCACGGTGCCGCCCCGCGTACTCATCGACAACAACGCGTCGAACACCCTCACGGTCATCGAAATCAACGGCCGCGACCGCCCAGGATTACTGCATGACGTGACCCAAGCGCTGACGGACGAGGGTCTGCAGATTTCCAGCGCCCATATCTCAACCTTTGGTGAGCGTGTCGTCGACGTCTTTTATGTCAGAGATGTGTTTGGCCTAAAGATGGATAGCGAAACTAAAATCCGCGCTGTTCGAGCCCGCTTGCTGGACACCATCGCCGTCGATGAGTCCGCGATTGCCGCGGAATAAACATCCGATACCGACGACGGACATGGAATTTAACGGCAAGGCTATTGCCAGGGGCATTGTCCGAAGGGCCGCCATCGAGAGCCCCATTTGGGACCTGACTGGCGCCTAATTGATCAAGGCGTCCATCACCGGGGGAAACCTAGAGCAGGCCCTGTTCGTCAACGGGGGCACGGACTTCTGTGGCGTTGAAATTTTTGATGACCTGCCTGGGAAATACAAGAAATAGCGTTCTGCTTTAGCCGTCGATCCAACGAAATGTCAGATTGATCCTCGCTGCCACCGGTTTGGATGTTTTTGGCAGGGCATGTTGCCAATAAGACTGGGTTTCACCGGACATGATTAGGAGACTGTCGTGGTTCAGGGTGAGCCGGTATTTATGGGCATGATTTTCGAGCGCCCGAAACACAAACCGGCGCGGCGCGCCTAGACTCAGTGATGCGATGACAGGGTGTCGGCCAAGTTCCGGTTCGTCATCGCTGTGCCAGCCCATGCTGTCGTAGCCGTTGCGGTAGAGGTTCAGGAGAACCCCGTTGAAGGATGTGCCGGTCAATTCCTCAACGCGTTGTCGGATGGCGCGCAGCGTTGTGCCCCATCGCGCCGGCGGCCATGTCAGGCGGGAATACGTGTACGCATGGTCCCCCACCCATGCGGTCAACCGGGGTGATGGTATCCGCCGGCCAAACATTTGAATAGACGCGGTGCGCCAAGAAACGCCTGTCATCAGCGTCGCGTAGGTATTGTCGGCCCAGGTTTGGCCCAGCGCGCTGTGGATCAAGAAGACATTAGCATTCGGTAGATGCACCGGCGAGACAGCTCGCGCCGGACGCGCTCCCGCAGACGCCAAGCCCATCGGCACGGCCGCCGTCAATGGACCCGCGGCGCCTGATAATAGGTGGATCGGTCTTCCGACTGAATCATGATGTCCATGAGTTGGCCGGCCCTGAGTACGTTCAGCGGCACCTCCGTACCCGCTGTCCCGAGTGACCACATGGCGCGGAACAACTCGGGCAGGGTCAACACGGACTGTTTGGCAACGCCGACGATCAGATCGCCGGGCTTTAGTCCGGCTGAATCTGCCGGCCCATTGTCCCACAAGCCGACAACGACAATCCGGCCATCCGACTCCGCGGTCAGCGCCCCGATCCACGGCCGCGCGGCCCGCTGTGGGCTGCCGAACTGGCGAAGGTCATTGAGGATGGGGCCC
>CAJWVP010000162.1 GCA_913048145.1 uncultured Rhodospirillaceae bacterium | reverse complement strand
CCTACAACCCTTCTTGACTAGCCTGCCCGGCACCATCATCGTCGACCACATGGGCCGGCCAAACGTCGCCAAGCCCCTGGACGACCCGCACTTCACCCGCTTCATGAATCTTATGAGCGTCCATGCCAACTTCTGGGTCAAGGTGAGCTGTCCTGAACGCCTGAGTGTCGACGGCCCGCCTTACAACGACGTAGTGCCATTCGCTCGGACATTGGTGGACAATTTTACCGACCGGGTCTTATGGGGCACCGACTGGCCGCATCCGAACATGAAATCCCACGTCCCGGATGAGGGTCATCTGATCGACATCATCCCGAAGATCGCCAACAGTCCAGAGAAGCAGCAGGCTTTGCTGGTGGATAATCCTACGCGGCTTTATTGGGGTTAGGCTGAGAGGTTGAGCGGCACCCTAGCTAGTGAGGTTTGAGGATGCCTAGCTTAGATCAGCTCCGGTTTCCCGTTTCAAAATCAGAAAAGTATTCGGCAACTACCAAAACGATAAGCCAATATAAACCGCGTAAATCCAGATTTCCGACTTAAGAAATTACGCGCTGATGGAGTTTATCATGGATGCTGAGATGACGGCGATTGCCGCAAGTTTCAAAAACTTCTAAATCGATTAAGGCCTGTTCGAACGGAGTGCGGTCAAGCCAGTAGTCCTCCGCGACCAGATCGGCCAATAGAAGTTCGGACCCTTCGACCATTGCCTGCTCGTCGCCATCGATCTCGTCTGCTACAATCGGGGTGTTAAAACGCAAGATTCCGGGAAATATGCATGCTGAAAGAGGATCTCAACAGGCTGGTAACACAGGTGGGGCCGGGGACGGGTTGCGGAAAGTTGATGCGCCAATACTGGCAACCGGCAGCGCTGACCGAGGAACTGACCGGTGACCGTCCGGTGAAGGCGGTCACACTGATGGGCGAAGACCTGGTCATCTACCGCCACGGCGACGATGAATACGGGCTGATTGGTCGCGCCTGCCCCCACCGGGGTGCAGATCTATGTTTCGGCCGATGGGAAGACGGTGGCCTGCGCTGCGCGTTCCACGGCTGGCTGTTCGACCACACGGGCAAATGTATCGAACAACCGGCCGAACCTGTGGGTAGCAATTTTCACAATAAGATCAAACATACGGCTTATCCGTGCATCGAGCGTAACGGAATTGTTTTTACCTATATGGGCAAGGGAAACCCACCACCCCTGCCTGCGTTCGACTGTTTCGAAGCGCCGGACGAATTCACCTTCGCCTTCAAGGGCTTCGTCGACTGCAACTGGTTGCAGCTCAATGAAGTAGGTATCGATCCCTCTCATGCTTCTTTCCTACATCGGTTTTTCAACGACGAAACAGACGATGAAGCCTACGGTCAACAGTTCCGTTTTTCGACTGAAGAAAACGACATGGCCATCACAAAGGTCCTGCGCGAATACGATTGCCCAGAGATCGAGATCGAACAAACTGAAACCGGCATACGCCTCTATGCGCTGCGCCGCCTGAACGACGCCAACATGCATGTCCGGATCACCAACCAGATTTTCCCAAATGCGATCATCATTCCAATAAGCAATGAGATGATGCTGACGCAGTGGCACGTGCCGATCAACGATACAACTAGCTGGTGGTACGCGATCTTTTCCAGCTTTAGCGAAAAGGTGGATAAGGAGCGAATGCGGAACGACCGTCTTGAGCTATACACATTGCCCGACTACCGGCCGCGTAAGAACCGTGACAATAATTACGGCTACGACCCTGAAGAGCAGCGCAACCGCACCTATACCGGCATGGGCGACGACATCAACGTCCATGACCAGTGGGCGGTGGAATCTCTTGGCAAGATCCAGGACCGGGCAAAGGAGCATCTCGGCACCACAGACAAGGCTATCATTGCCAATCGCAAGCTGATGATCCGGGCTATCGAGGCGCTGGAAAACGACGCGGAACCGGAAATTGCCCTGCGGCCCGACGACCCAGCAATGTGTCGCGGACCAGTGGCGATCGATACCATCGCCCCGGCTGCCAGCTGGCGCGATACATGGAAAGCGACTGCGATCGAGCGCCGGTCAAGGTCCGCCTGGGCCCAGCATCCCTGGCCGTCGGAGACCTGACTTGACAGAACGTAATGACACCATGGGTCGGACCGGCTTCGTGGCCGAATATGAGCTCTGGTCAGACCAAGACCTTACCGAAGCGGAACGGGTCGTCCGGCTGATCGAGGAAAACCGTCTGGAAGTCATCCGCCTGTCCTACCCGGACCAGCACGGCATTCTGCGTGGCAAGACCATCATGGCAAGCGAGGCCGAACAGGCGATGCGCAACGGTTGCGGCATCACCACTACTCTGCTCGCGAAGGACACCTCGCACACCACAGTTTTCCCGGTGTTCAGCCCAGGCGGGGGCTTCGGCATTCCGGAAATGGAAAACGCAGGTGATTTCATCGCCGTGCCAGTGCCCTCCACGTTCCGAGTGCTGCCCTGGGCGCCCGGTACCGGCTGGGTTCTGTGCGATGGGTATCTGGCCAATGGAGAACCCGTGCCGTTTTCCGCACGGCATGTCCTGAAAAACGCCCTGTCACGTCTTGAGGAACAAGGTTTCGACTATATCGCCGGCATCGAGGTCGAGTGCCATATCTACCGGCTAGAAGACCCAATGCTGCGACCGGAAGATGCAGGCCAGCCGGCTACCCCACCCAGGGTCAGTCTGATCGCGCGGGGATATAACTATCTCACTGAACTCCGGATGGACGAACAAGATCCAGTCTTCGAGATGATTCGGCGCGACCTACTTGCACTGGGGCTACCGCTGAGAACGCTGGAAACGGAATTTGGTCCGAGCCAGCTGGAATTCACATTGGGCCCGGTGCCGGGTCTCGAAGCCGCGGATAACATGATCCTGTTCCGCAACGCCGTGAAACAAATTTGCCGCCGGAATGGGTATCATGCCACGTTCATGTGTCGGCCCGGTCTGCCCAATGCGTTCGCCAGCGGCTGGCATCTGCATCAATCTCTGGAACGGAGATCGGATGGTGCAAACGCCTTCGCTCCAGACACGGTGGAAGAACTGCTGTCTCCGACGGGCCGGTCTTTCGCCGCTGGTATACTGAAAAACGCACCGGGCGCGACGGTATTCACCACGCCTACCGTAAATGGATACAAACGTTATAAGCCGAACTCCCTGGCTCCGGATCGGGTGGTCTGGGGGCGCGACAACAAGGGAGCGATGTTGCGCGTCGTTGGCGCGGGACCGGGCGATTCCGCAACCCGCCTAGAAAACAGAGTGGGCGAACCGGCGGCCAATCCGTATCTGTATCTCGCGTCCCAGATTTTAAGCGGTCTAGATGGCCTGTCCAACGAACTTGTTCCTCCGGCTGCAACAGACGACCCGTATGCCACTGACGCGGATCAGCTGCCGACCAACCTGATGGACGCGGTTACAGCACTCGACGAAAGCACCATGTTCCGCGAGGCCTTAGGCGACCGGTTCGTAGACTATTTTCTGCACATCAAACGTGCGGAAATCGGCCGATTCCTCTCAACTGTTACCGACTGGGAACACCGGGAGTATTTCGAGCTCTTCTGAAGCTGCCCCAACTTTGCCCCATTGCTGCCTAGGATACGGCACCCATTGGCAAGGAAAGGGCGGGCATTCGATGAATTCGATGAAGACGAAGATTGGCGGGCTTAAAAAGCATTGCCGCTAAATAATCTCCGTTGAGCGTCTCAAAAACCTGTATACCCGAATTTTTCGCCGATTGTTTTTAAAACGGGAATTTCAATGCTGTCGACTAGCCCTGAATTCATGAGTGGATGCTAGCGCTTGATCCCAGCCATCCGTTCTAATACCGCGCAGACCGAAGCGGTATCGTCTTCTTCGTGGCCTTCTTTCATGGCACGGTCGTAGATGTTGGCACTGGCCTCGAACAGGAGCGCGGCGACACCCAGCCTTTTGGTGAAATCGCCGATGATGTTCATGTCTCTTTGGAACAGCCGGATCGCGATGCTGCCACCGGCGTAATCGCCGGATACCATGGACGACCCTCGCACCTCCAGCATTCGAGGCGTGGTCGCGTTGACACTCATGACAGTCTCCCAACCTAGAAGGTGATGATGCTGGAGCCCCTGGTGGCCCCGGCCTCCAGTTCAACGTGCGCCTGAATTATGTCGTCGAAGCCATAGCGTTGGCCGATGGTGACGCTGAGCACGCCTTTTTGCAGTAAGTCGAAAACCTGGTTCGCCGAATTCAGCATGTCGCCCCGTACCGCCATGTAGTCGACTAGGGTTGGTCGAGTGATATAAAGCGAGCCCATTTTCTGGAGCCTGGATGGCGCGATGGCTGGAGGCTCACCGGTGGTTGTTCCAAAAGAGACGAACATGCCCATGGGTTTAAGACTATTGATGGAGTCCTCGAACGAGTCCTTGCCCACCGAATCGTAGACCACGGAGACCCCGCTGCCGTTGGTGAGCGCCTTGACGCGCGTGACAATGTTTTCCGACTTCCGGTCGATGCATTGGGCGTAGCCATTTTTCAACGCTAGTTGGCATTTATCCTGACCGCCGGCTACGCCGATCATGTTGGCGCCAAGGTGCGTGCCCCATTGTCCAGCAATCTGGCCGACGCCGCCAGCAGCAGCATGAAAAAGTACATCCTCACCGGCCTTTACCGGGTAACAGCGTAAAAGTAGGTACTCTGCTGTGATCCCCTTGACAATGATCGCGGCCGCAGTCTCGTCATCGATACCGTCGGGGATCGGGATCAACTTGTCGGCTGGGAAATTTCGAAAGGTGGCATAGGCGCCTGGCGGGCCGCCGCCGTAGATAACCCTGTCGCCAATTTTGAAATCTATGACCCCGTCGCCCAGAGCGACAACTTTACCTGCTGCCTCGGCACCGACCCCGCTGGGCAGTTCTAGGGGATAGAGGCCGCTCCGGAAGTAAACGTCAATGAAGTTAAGGCCGAGCACAGTCTGCTCGATCATTACTTGACCGGGACTGGGGTCGGGGATTTCGACCTCCACGTGCCTCATCACATCTGGCGGACCTTGGGTCTCGAACTGAACAACGGTAGCTTTCATAAATAGACTCCAAAGCTAGCTAGCCAAACAACATTTTTAGCACGCCGGTGGATATTTCTGGGAAGGACGCAATGATTATCCAGAACAGCGAAGAACTTATGAATTGATCAACGATTCATACTTCGATTGATGTCCTGGAAAAAGCGTTTTCACGGCAGACTACATGCGCGAAACTTGATTTGCAGTGCTATCAACTCATGAAGGCCGTCGACATGCTAACTACCGTAGATTCTGATACACTGGACCTGAGCGCGCACATTCGCGGTGGTGATCGTATTACTTGGGGGCAGGGAACGGGCGAGCCTCTAAAGCTAATTGAACGTTTGGTCGAACAACGTGCGGCGATTGGCGATGTCGAGGTGTTCCTGGGTATCTCTTTAGTTGATACGTTCTGCTCCGAACACTTCGATCATATTCGTCTAATCAGCTACGGAGCTGTCGGCACCAATGCTAAGTTCGTGCGAACAGGAGAGATGGATGTACTGCCATGTCACTTCTCTGCAGTGCCAAATCTTATTGGGTCTGGTCAGTTTCCCATCGATGTTGTTTTCGCTCAAATAAGCCCGCCTGGCCCTAATGGGACGCATAGCTTTGGCTTCTGCAACGATTATCTGCCTATCGCCATGTCCCGGGCGCGCGTGGTCATCGCCGAGATCAATACGAATGTGCCTTGGGTCTACCAGGATGTTCCTTTTGATGAAGAGCTGGTAACGTTGGCAATTGAGTCAGACGAACCCGTTGCGCCATACGAACCCGTAAGGCCGGGCGCGTTGGAAACTCAAATTGCCCGCCACATCGCCAGCCGTATAGAAGACGGCGCGACCATCCAGTACGGCATCGGTGGCATACCGCCGGCTGTCCTAAAGGCCCTAGAAGGTCACCGAGATCTCGGGCTTCATTCGGGCCTCGTTTCTGATGAGGCTATTGATCTGATCCAGGCTGGTGTCATCACTAACGCCCGCAAACCCATACACAGGGGCAAGTCCGTTGGCGCCGTGGCCTTCGGTGGCGACAAGTTCAAGAACTTCGTCCATGCGAATCCAAACTTTGAGATGCACCAGTCTACCTCCACCCACGGTGCAGCGACCTTGAGCCAGATCACCAACCTTGTCTCCGTCAATTCGGCCTTGGAGGTGGACCTTTATGGTCAGGTAAACGCAGAGCAGATCGGGACCAAGTACCTAGGAGCAATCGGTGGGCAGGTGGATTTTATGCACGCTGCGTCGACGCACAGCGACGGGCTATCGATCATCGCCATGCCGGCGACGCTGGGCAAATCGGGGCGCGGCCGGATCACCGACAAGCTGGCCGGCCCGTTGGTGACTACCGCGCGCGCCGATGTGGATCTAGTGATTACCGAGTTTGGAATTGCTGATCTGCGCGGTAAAACCGTCAATGAGCGCGCCCGTGCACTTATTGACATAGCTTCGCCGGAACACCGCGATCGACTGCTAGCCAGTTGGAACGAATAGGCAGGATGATTGACATGGCCAGCAAATCGGGATGCAAAACCAAGCCGGGTCTGCTTGCTGTGAGAATTGTTGACGATACACTGACGTATCTAGTAGGCCGATGTGTAGCTTGGGCATGAAGAGGGAGACATTAGGTCCATGTCCTCGATACTAGATGAATAAAAGTAGTCGTCAGGCGGAGCGAAGGAACTCTGCTGGAATTTCCGTCAAACCGTAGCCGGCCTCT
>CAJWVP010000161.1 GCA_913048145.1 uncultured Rhodospirillaceae bacterium | reverse complement strand
AACGCTCGCGCCGTTCCAGGACCCCCTGGTCCAGGGTGACGAAACGTTCCAGCGCGGCGCGGCGATAGGCGTAAATACCGATGTGGTGATACAACGGTCCCTCCCCAGTCGGCACGGTTGCTCGGCTGAAATAGAGAGCGCGACCGGTCTGCGCACCGTTGGCAAACCCAACTATGGCCTTCACCACGTTCGGATCAGTCTCTTCCGCCGCATCGGTGATTTCCGTGACCAGCGTGGCGATGTCACAGGCCGCTACATCAAACGGATCAAGCACCGCGCGCACGGTCGCGGCGTCGATGGTTGGCAAATCGCCCTGAAGATTGACGACGGCGTCGAACTGCCCCTCGCCGTCGACCTTACCAAGCGCCTCATGGATGCGGTCGGAACCGGAAGGGTGATCGGGGTCGGTTATTACCGCTTCGCCACCTGAATCGCGGACCGCTTCAAAAATGGCCTGTTCGGCGCAGGCGACAACTACCGGGCCCACATCGGCCTCCCGCGCGCGGCGCCAGACCTGAACGATCATGGGTGCGCCAGCGATGTCGGCCAACGGTTTGTCCGGCAAGCGCGTCGACGCTAGTCGGGCTGGGATCAGGACAATGGGGTTCGTGGGCCTTGTCGTCTCGGTCGTCATGGGGCAGAGCATACTCGCCAGAGTAGGGCCAAGAAAGCATCGAAAATGCGCCGATCTTTCGCCATCCGGGCGTTGAACTCCCTGATTGGCCGGGGTAAAGTCCGGCAGATTCTGAGTGAGGGGTAAATCCATGAAATTTTCGACGTTCGAAAAGGTTGGGTTCGGATTATTGGTAGCGGCCTGGGTTGTCTGGGGCAGCCACCAGATCAGCGGGTTCCTGGTTCACGCCACGGAACTGGAGAAACCGGCCTATGCCGTCGAAGTGGCGGATGCCGCCCCAGCCAAGAGCAACACGCCTGCCGTCGTCGAAAACGCCATGACGCTCCTCGCTTCCGCCTCACCGGACAAGGGCGCGAAGGTGTTCAAGAAGTGCAAGTCCTGCCACACGGTCAACAAGGGCGGGAAGAATGGCGTCGGTCCGAACCTCTGGAATGTCGTCGGCAAGGTGAAGGCATCGGCGGATGGCTACGCATACTCCGGCGTTCTGCAAGGATTGGGGGGCGAATGGTCCTATGAGAACCTGGATTCCTTTCTCGTGAGCCCAAAGGGCTACGCCAAGGGCACCAAAATGAGTTTCGCAGGCCTGAAGAAGGCCGGCGATCGCGCCGCGGTGATCGCCTACCTACGTTCGCTGAGCGACTCGCCAAAGCCGCTGCCGTAACTTGAGCGCCGATTACCACGCCCTAGCGGCGTTCGCCGACGAGTTGGCCGAGGCGGCCCGAGCTGTCACTACCAAATATTTCCGCACAGACGTTGAAGCCGACGTCAAGGCCGACGCAAGCCCCGTGACCATCGCGGACCAGGAGACGGAAGCCCTGATCCGCCAGAAGATAGAAGCCACCTACCCTGACCACGGCATCTACGGCGAAGAATACGGCGCCGTACGCACCAACGCCGAATTCGTCTGGGTTCTGGACCCCATCGACGGCACCAAGTCGTTCATCACCGGGAAGCCCATGTTTGGCACATTGATCGGATTGTTGCACGCGGGCCGCGCGGTGGTCGGCGTAATCGACATGCCGGCGCTCCGTGAGCGCTGGATTGGCAAGAGCGGCGCCGCCACGATGTTCAACGGCACACCGGTCCGGGCTCGCGCCTGTCCCGACCTAGCCAATGCCTGGATGTACGTGACCTCACCACAGATGTTCAAAGGACCCCAAGTGCCGCGTTTCGAAGCGCTTCGCGATGCGAGCCGCTACACACTCTATGGCGGGGATTGCGAAGGCTACGGATTGGTCGCGTCGGGCTGGGCCGACGTCGTCTGCGAGGCCTCCATGAGCCCCTACGACTATATCGCCCTAGTCCCGGTCGTCGAAGGCGCGGGCGGCACCATGTCGGACTGGTCGGGCCGGCCCCTCGGTCTAGAAGGCGATGGGAGCGTGCTGGCCGTGGGTGATCCGGCGCTACACGGTCAGGTCCTGGAGATTCTGGGCAGCTGACAATCAGACACAATACCGCCATAAATTTCCGGCATCACTTTATCGTCAAAGTCAGGAGCCCCAATATCTTGCCATGATGATCACATCCATATTCCGTATCGGCCGAGGCCTGTTAGCTGCCGCGCTGATCTCATCCACCGCCATGGTTCCCGCTTGGGCCGAAACCCTGGACGGCGTCAAGGGCAAACACGGGATCGCCATGCACGGCGATCTCAAGTACGCACCTGCGTTCACTCACTTCGACTACGTCAACCCCGACGCGCCGAAGGGAGGCGCTGTGCGACTACATTCCATCGGCACCTTCGACAACTTCAACACCTTCATCATCAAGGGCAACGGCGCCGCAGGGACGGGGTTCACCTACAACTCCCTCATGTCCGGCTCCGCCGATGAGGCCTTTAGCCAGTATGGCGAATTGGCCGAATTAGTTTTTGTCCCAGAGGACCGCTCCTGGGTCGCCTTCAAGCTGAGGAAGGAAGCCAAGTGGCACGATGGCAAGCCGGTGACAGTCGATGACGTGATCTGGTCATTCAATACCCTGATCGAGAAGGGCTCCCCCTTCTACCGGTTCTATTACGGCTCCGTGGCGAAGGTCTCAAAAGCCAGCGATCAGATCGTCCGGTTTGACTTCAAGCCCGGAGAGAACCGCGAGTTGCCCTTGATCCTTGGCCAGCTAACCGTGTTGCCGAAGCACTATTGGGCGGACAACGACTTCACCAAGACGACGTTAAAGCCGCCACTCGGCTCGGGGCCCTATAAGATCAAATCCTTCGAAGCCGGCCGCTTCGTCGTCATCGAACGGGTCAGAGACTACTGGGGAAAGGACTTGGCCGTTCATAAGGGCAACTACAACTTCGATACCATCCGTTTCGACTATTATCGCGACAACACCATCGCGCTGGAAGCTTTCAAGGCCGGCGAGTACGACTACCGTTCGGAAAACTCGTCAAAGGCATGGGCCACGGCCTACAATTTCAAGGCCGTCGACCAGGGCCTCATTAAGAGGGAAGAGATCACCCACAACCGCTCATCGGGCATGCAGGCCTTCGCCTTCAACACGCGCCGCGACATATTCAAAGACAAGCGCCTGCGCCAGGCCCTTGCTTACGGCTTCGATTTCGAATGGTCCAACAAGACCCTGTTCTATGGCCAGTACGCGCGCACCCACAGCTTCTTCTCCAATTCGGAATTAGCCGCGACCGAACTCCCGTCGCCTGACGAATTGAAGATACTTACGCCCTACAAGGGCCAGGTCCCCGATGAGGTCTTCACCAAGGTCTACCAGGCACCAAAGGGCGGCGGCCCGCGGCAGATCCGAAAAAACCTGCGCGTGGCCGGAAAACTCCTTAAGGACGCGGGCTGGGTGATCAAGGATGGCGAACGGGTCAACGCCGCGACGGGCCAAGCTCTCGGATTCGAGGTGCTGCTGGTCAGTCCGCTGTTCGAACGCATCGTTCTACCCTTCGCTAAGAACCTGGAGAAGCTGGGCGTCAAGGTCAGCGTGCGGACCGTCGACCCATCCCAATACCGCCGCCGCATCCAGACCTATGACTTCGATGTCATCGTCGGTGGCTGGGGCCAATCGCTGTCGCCCGGTAACGAACAACGCAACTTCTGGGGTACCGAAGCCGCGGACATTGAAGGCGGGCGCAACACCATCGGCATCAAGGATCCGGTCATCGACGCGATCATCGAAAAGGTGATTTCCGCGCCATCGCGGAAGGATTTGATCGCCGCCGCAAAGAGCCTGGACCGCGTCCTGCAGTGGGGCCACTGGGTGATCCCGCACTGGCACGCGAAGTACGACCGGATCGCCTTTTGGAATAAGTTCGGCCGGCCGAAGATCACGCCCACCCAGGGCAACCAGTTCACCGCCTGGTGGGTGGACGACATGCGCAACGGGGCCCTCAAGGAGAAGCTGGCGTCGGCCAAGGAATAGCTGCTCCCAGGTCGGAAACACGTTAGGATCGGTTCATGTACTCTTACATTATCCGCCGCTTGCTGTTGATCATCCCGACGCTCTTGGGGATCATGGTCATCAACTTCATGGTCATCCAGTTCGTACCCGGCGGACCGGTGGAGCAAATGATCGCCCAGATCACGGGTGAAGGTGTCGACGCTACCGCCCGCGTCGGCGGCCAGGCGGGAACCGAAACCCAGTCATCGACGGAATCAAAGACCGCCGCCGGCAAGTCGGTCGACGGAGGCACGAGCCGCTACCGCGGCGCCCAGGGCCTACCGCAGGATCTCATCAAACAAATCGAGAAGCAGTTCGGCCTGGACAAGCCCTTCCACGAGCGCTTCTTCCTGATGATGGGCAACTACATCAAGTTCGACTTCGGCGACAGCTATTTCCAGGACCGCTCCGTGGCGCAGCTGGTCATCGACAAGATGCCCGTCTCCATCTCGTTAGGGATCTGGACGACGCTCCTGGTCTATCTCATCTCCATACCCCTGGGCGTGTCGAAGGCAGTCAGAGACGGCTCCCATTTCGACGTCTGGACCTCGGGCGTGGTGATCTTCGGCAACGCCGTACCCGGCTTCCTCTTCGCCATTCTGATGATCGTCCTGTTCGCCGGCGGACGGTATTTCGACTGGTTCCCACTGCGCGGCCTCACGTCCCCCAATTTCGATGACCTCACCTGGATCCAGCAGGTAGCAGATTATTTCTGGCACTTGACGCTGCCCGTGATCTCCATGGTCATCGGCGGGTTCGCAGGCCTGACCATGCTTACCAAAAACTCCTTCATCGAGGAGATTAACAAACAGTACGTGACCACAGCCCGGGCCAAGGGCCTGAAACGCAATCAGGTGCTCTACGGCCATGTGTTTCGGAATGCCATGCTGATCGTCATCGCCGGCTTCCCGAGCGCCTTTATCGGCATCCTGTTCACCGGCGCGCTCCTGACGGAGGTGATCTTCTCCCTCGACGGGCTCGGCCTCCTGGGCTTTGAGGCAGTGGTGAAGCGCGACTACCCGCTGATGTTCGGCACACTTTATTTCTTCACGCTGCTAGGCCTTCTCATGGGGATCATCGGCGACATCATGTATCATATCGTTGATCCTCGGATTGATTTCGAGGCCCGAGACGTCTAGCCATGATCGACACTCCGGCCCATCCCGCCACGACCGAACAGGCCCTGAAGACCGAGAAGTTCCTCGGGATGCGGATCACGCCAATCACGCGCCGGCGTATCGAGAACTTCAAGCGCAACCGCCGGGGCTTCGTATCCTTCTGGATCTTCCTGGTGTTCTTCATCGTGACCCTGTTCGCCGAAGTCATCGCCAACGACAAGCCGCTCTTGGTCAGCTTCAATGGGGAGTTTTACACCCCCGCCTTCGTCGCCTACCCGGAGACCGCCTTTGGCGGCGAGTTCCAGACCGAGGCCGACTACCGCGACGAATTCGTCGCCGAGCTGATCAACGAAAAGGGTTGGATGCTGTGGCCACCCATCCGCTTCAGCTTCGACACGGTCAACTACGCCCTTTCCGTTCCCGCCCCCGCCCCACCCAGCGCCGACAACTGGCTCGGCACCGACGACCAGGGCCGCGACGTAGTTGCGCGCCTCATTTATGGCTTTCGAATCTCGGTCCTGTTTGGCTTCGTGTTGACGATCATCAGCGCCATGGTTGGCGTCTCCGTCGGTGCGTTCCAGGGGTTTTACGGTGGCCTCATCGATCTGTTGGGGCAACGCTTCATCGAGATCTGGGCCGGCATGCCCGTGCTTTATCTGCTGATCATCCTGGCAAGTATTATCACGCCTAATTTCTGGTGGCTGCTGGGGCTCCTCTTGCTGTTCAGCTGGATGGGTTTCGTCGGCGTGGTCCGGGCCGAGTTCCTGCGCGCCCGCAACCTGGATTTCGTCCGCGCCGCACGGGCCTTGGGCGTCTCCGACCTCGTACTTATTTACAAGCACGTGCTACCCAACGCTATGGTCGCCACCATTACCTTCATGCCGTTCACCCTGGCGGGCTCCATCACTACGCTGACGGGACTAGACTTCTTAGGCTTTGGCCTCCCCGCCGGGTCGCCGTCACTGGGTGAGCTGTTGAACCAAGGCAAGGCCAACCTGAACGCGCCCTGGTTGGGGATTTCCGGCTTCTGCATCATCGCGCTTATGCTCTCACTCCTGGTGTTCATCGGTGAGGCCGTGCGTGACGCCTTTGATCCCAGAAAGGTCTACAGATGAGCAAACTCCTCGAGATCAACGACCTTTCCGTCTCATTCGGCCGCGGCGCCGGTGAGGTGCAGGCCGTGCGCGGTGTCTCCTTTTACATCAATCGTGGAGAGACGGTGGCACTGGTTGGAGAATCGGGATCAGGAAAATCCGTCTCGGCCTTATCGGTTATGCAGCTCCTGCCTTACCCCCTGGCGCATCATCCAACGGGCTCCGTGAAGTTCAAAGGCGAGGAACTCATGGGCGTCGCCGACGGGCGGATGCGCCAACTCCGGGGCGACGACATTGCCATGATCTTCCAGGAACCCCTCTCCAGCCTCAACCCGCTTCACTCCATTGATAAGCAGATCGCCGAGGTCCTGCTGCTACATAAGAATATAACGCCCAACCAGGCCCACGCCCGCGTGGTGGAGCTCCTCACCCTGGTCGGCCTGGAGAGCGCCACGGAACGCCTGACCGCGCTCCCACACGAGTTCTCCGGCGGGCAGCAGCAGCGCGTGATGATTGCCATGGCCTTGGCCAACG
>CAJWVP010000160.1 GCA_913048145.1 uncultured Rhodospirillaceae bacterium | reverse complement strand
CGGTGACGATGGCGATTTTCGCGCCGGCGTTATGGAAGGCCTGAAAGATCGTGCCTGTGCGCAGCAGCTTGGGGTCGTTCATCATGACTTCTTCACCAGTTTCTGGATCCAGGAAGAAGTTGCCGGAAATGCCATGCACCTTTGGCGGCACACCCGTGACGATGGAGAGGTTGTTGGGGTTGGTGAAGCTTGGCACCACACAATCGCCCCGCAAGTCAGCGCCGCAGTCTAACATCTCCTTGGTGAACGGCATGTGGCCGCCGGCGACCGCCTCTTCCATGTACTCAGGTTGTGAACCGTCGATGCAGACCACAACCAGGGGCTGTTTTGGCCAGGCGTAGGTTCGTCCGTTGACGCTCAGGGTTTTCGTGTCGCTCATATCTAATTGATCCTTTAACTAGGTGGCTGCTGGAGCGCCATTTTTGACGCCCATGTCACCAAGAATGGCTTTGATTGTCGCCAAGGCGTCGCGCATGTCGTCGGCGTGAAGATGGCCGATGCAGCCGATGCGGAAGCTGGGCGCGACTGTCAACTTTCCAGGATACAGGACGTACCCGCTTTCCTTCACGCGGTTGTAGAAGACCTGGAAGTCGAAGGCTGGATCAGCGGGCATCTTGAAGGTAACGATGATCGGTGCTTGTAGATTATTGGAAAGTAGAGGCTCAAACCCGAGGGTTTGCATGCCGTCGATGATGATGCGGCAGTTACCTGAATAGCGTTTATGACGGCCGGCAACGCCGCCTTCTGCTTCGAACTGATCCATGGCCGCGTCAAAGGCGGCAATGACGTGGGTTGGCGGCGTGAAACGCCACTGGGCATTAACCTCCATGGCCTGCCACTGGTCATAGAGATCAAGGCTTAGGGAATGGGCATTACCTTCGCACTCGGCCAACACGCTCTCGCGGATTATTGCGAAGCCCATGCCGGGAACACCTTCAAGACACTTGTTAGATGATGCCATAAGCGCGTCGAAGGGCACATGCGTAGAATCTAACTCGATGGCGCCGAAGGCGCTCATGGCGTCGATGATCACGACGCGGTCATGGGCCTTCACCGTATGGACAATCTCTTCCACGGGGTTGAGGATTCCGGATGTGGTTTCGCAATGCACGGTAAGCACATGCGAGATGTTTGGATCATCCGTCAACGCCTGATCCAGGGCATCGATCGATGGCGGTTGGTCCTCTGGGGTTTCCTGAATGATGTAGGATCGTCCGGCGTAATCTAAAATTTTACCCATACGATGCCCATAGGCGCCATTGATTAAAATCAACGCCTTACCGTCATGGGGAATGAGCGTGCAGAGCGCCGCTTCCACCACAAAGGTGCCGCTGCCCTGCAGGGGCACGCATAAATGGGTATCGGCTGCGTTGGCGATGGCCAAGAGCCGATCGCGCACCCTTGCATTCATGTCGATGAAATTTTGGTCGCGCGAACCCCAGTCGTGAAGCATAGCTGCCTTGGTTTCGTGCGAGGTAGTTAGGGGGCCAGGGGTGAGGAGTCGTGGATCATCGGGAGTAAGAGTCACTATTGATCTCCAAGAGCCGGAAAACCTAAAACGCTTCAGTCACAGACCACGATTATATTTTGTCAAGAACAGGAAAATTACCACAAAAAAAGTCGGCTGACCCTGTGATCTTATGCATTTCTGATGCCTAATTTATCGATAGCGCCAAGCCTGTGTCCGGCGAAGTAAACCGCGGCTGAGTATGGTGTGCACTAGCCGAACGCCAGCCGCCGTGCCCACGATCAACATGCCCATGGCGGCGGCGGGGGCCGTGTCGCCGGCGTCATCCATGTTGAGCATCGCCACTGAAGCCAGGGCTGTGTCTGGAGAGTATAGGAAGACGACCGCCGACACCGTCGTCATGGCATTGACGAACAGATACATGGAGATATCCAGGATCGCCGGTAGGCATACGGGTACCGTGACCCTGAAGAAGGTCCGATAGAAAGGCACCTTCAGGGATGACGAAACCGCTTCAAATTCCGGATCCATCTGCTTCAGTGCCGTGACTGCCGTCAGGTGCGCCACGGTGTAGAAGTGGGTGATCGTACAAATCACTAGGATCGGCATGGTGTGGTAGAGGATCCCGAATGGGTTCCCCGGATTATTGAAGAAGAAAATGTATGCTAGGCCCAACACCAATCCCGGAACCGCCATGGGTATCATGCACAAGAATTGCATGATTCCGCGACCTGTCTCGAACCCTTTGGTCTTCTCCACCAGGTAGGCGCCGGAAAACACCGCCGCCGTGCCAATCACGGCGGTCCAAGCTGCTAATTCGAGCGTGTTGAAGAAGGAATCCCAGCTTCCGCCGTCCATTAGGTCAAAGTCGTAGTGGTTCAGGCTGAAGCTGAGGTTATAGGGCCAAAACTTGGCGAATGACGCGAAGCAAGCGGTTCCAAGCACGGCCAGGATAATGGCGCCGATAACTATACAGAAAGTCAGCATGGCCATGTCAAAGGCGGGGGTCGGTTTCGGCTCGTAAGGAACGGCGCGGGACGACAGCAACGCCACCTGACGGCGTTGCGCGATCCGGTCCGCGAAGAAGGCGAAAACGGCGGGGATTAACAAAACCATGCCAACCACGGCGCCCATTTCGAAATCCAGGCGTCCAACCACCTGCTTGTAGATATCCGTGGCTAGCATGTTGAATTTGCCGCCCAACACCTTCGGCACACCGAAATCGGTGATCACCAGGGTGAAACACACGAAGAACGCAGACACGAGACCATATCGGACACCAGGCAGAGTGACGGTGAAAAAAGTTTTAATTTTTCCCGCTCCCAGCACCTGCGCGGCCTCGTATAGTCGCGCGTCCGCCGTGCTCATGGCGATTAACATGATCGTCAGCACGTGTGGGAAAACGTAAATGGATTCGCCGATGATGATGCCTATGGGGCCGTAGAGGTCGTGTCCTAAGAGCGCGCCCTTGATCAGCCCCTGCGCGCCAAACAAGTAGACCAGGGCAATGGCCGGCAGAAGCGACGGCATAAGAATGGGTATCAGCGCGATCCCCTTGAACAAGCTCTTGAAGGGCATGCATGAGCGGGTCAAGGCGTAGGCAAAGGTAAAGGCCACTGGAACCACGATCAGGCAGGTGATGATGGTGACGAAAAAGCTGTTTTGGATGGACCAGAATAGCGCCGGCGTGGAAAAGAACTTTATGTAGTTGTCGAGCCCGATGAACACGCCTTTGTCTGTCTGGAAACTCTTTGACAGGATGGCGTAGAGGGGGAACACCATGGTGATCAGCAGATAAAGCGCAATGCCGATCAAGACGACGCGCATTATCCAATCTTCGCCGCTGACCTTCGGTTTGATTGCCGTGCCCAAGGGGGGCGCCTTAATGGAGGGAGTAATCACAAATGCATCCTGGCCGCTAAGGTGCCCCCGCTTTGTCTGTAAGGTCCCCGAATACATGCAGTCGATCTGGCGGGAACGCGACGTGGACGGATTTTCCCTGAGCGATGGCGTGATCGCGCATTAAGTTAGCGGAAAAGTCCGCCCGAAACCGAAGCGCCCTGTCGCCGTTGATATCAAGCGTTGCGCGGTGCACGGAGCCAAGGAACTCCAATTCCGCCACCGTCGCCTCAATGGCGTTTTCGCTGTTCGCATCGACGCCGCGAGTAGCCACGTCTTCGGGGCGGATGCAAACCGTGATCTCGCTGCTGTCGTCCGCCTGTTGGGTGCCGTCGACCCGCATGTTGACCCCGCCAAGGGCGACACAGTTGTCGCCGGCGGTCTGGCCGTCCAGGAAATTCATGGTGCCGATGAAGTCGGCTACAAAGGGGGATGCGGGGTGGTCATAGATTTCGTTGGGCGTGCCGACTTGTTCGATGACGCCATGGTTCATCACTACGATCCGATCGGCCATGGTCAGGGCCTCTTCCTGATCGTGGGTCACCATGATCGTGGTGATACCGATCTTGTGCTGCAAAGCCTTGATCTCGTGACGCAAGTGGGATCGAACCTTGGCATCGAGGGCGCTCAGGGGTTCGTCCAAAAGCAGCAGACCTGGCGATGTCGCCAACGCTCGCGCCAGGGCTACCCGCTGTTGCTGGCCGCCGGAGAGCTGGGCTGAGTATTTATCCCCTTGATCGGGAAGTCCGACGAGTTCAAGCAACTCCATGACGCGCGCTTCGATGTCCGGTTTGAGCATCCCCTTGTTCTCGAGACCGTAGGCCACGTTCCGATGGACCGTTAGGTTCGGAAAGAGGGCGTAGGATTGGAAGACGATGCCAAAGTCGCGCTCGGAGGGGGGCAGGGCCGAGATGTCTTTGCCAGCTTGTTCGATGGTTCCGGTAGTTTGAATATCTAAGCCAGCAATGGCTCGGAGCAGGGTCGTCTTGCCGCACCCTGAAGGTCCCAGAAAACAAACGAATTCGCTTTCGAAGATTTCAAGTGAAACATCGTTGAGCGCTGTAAAATTGCCAAATTTCTTGACTAGTTTTTCGGCCTTCAGATAGAGCGATGAAGTCGTGGCAGTCATATTGTTGGCCTCCCATACGAGAGCCTAGCAAAGAAATTCATAGGTGATAAGAGAACGGCCCCGGCGATGAGACAATTGCCGCGGGGGCCGTCAATGGAACGTGTGACTGGTCTTATTTCTTAGGTTCAGACTTGCCGTCGTAACGCTTCCGCCATTCGTCGAGAACGCGAATGCGGTTGTTGGCAGCCCATTGGAAATTGTTCTGGATCATTTTTGCTTCGATTCCCGGGGGGAAGTTTTTCACTGGCTTGGCGATTCCTGGCATGGCGACTACCGCATATTCTTCGTTGTAGATGCGGTTGGCTTTTTCCGTCACCGACCAGTCAGCCAGTGCACGGGCGGCTTTTAGGTTTTTAGTGTTGCGGACAATACCGAACGCTTCCAGGTCCCAACCGACGCCTTCAGATGGCGCGACCACTTCTAAGGGCGCTCCAGCATTCTTCGACTTGGCGCCACGATAGGCGAAGGACACGCCAATGGGGATCTCACCCTTAGCGGCCAGCTTGCACGGTTTGGAGCCGGAATGGGTATAGCGCGCGATGTTCTCGTGTAGTGCATCCATGTATTTCCATGCGTTTTCTTCACCCTGCATCTGGATCCAGCTTGATACGTCGAGAAAACCGGTTCCGGAGGAATTAGGGTTTGGCATGATGACATGTCCTTTGTAGACGCCCTTGGTCAGGTCAGCCCAACTGGTCGGCAATGGTAGGTTGTGCTTGCCGGCTTCCACTGTGTTATAGCAAACAGAGGCGATCCAGGCGCGTTGGCCAACCCAAAGCGGTGGATTATTTTTGGTGTCGTAGTACTTCTTCTCAAGCTTCTCGACACCCTTCGGCGCGTAGCCCTGGAAGTAGTTATATTTCGAAAGCAGCAACAGGCTTGTAGCCGCGACTCCCCAGACGATATCTGCCTTTGGGTTTTCTTTCTCAGCCAAAAGCTTTGAGGTGATGATGCCCGTAGAGTCGCGAACCCATTTGATATTAACGTCGGGATAGTCGGCTTCGAACGCTTTTTTGAACTTCTTCAGCTCGTCCGCTTCGACGGCAGTATAAACGAGTAGATCGGTTTTGGCGGTCGCGCTTGTTGTGTGGCTAAGCGCCAATGCCAAGCCCCCAGCAAGGAGCGCAAATGTCTTTGCGAATTTCATGATCTAGCTTTCCTTCTTTATCCTGTCTCTTGGTCGTGTATGGTTTTCTCAAGAAGTCTTTATCTTCGACTATATCTTAGTATCAATGTAGACCCTATTCCTATGGTCTTATAGTGAACGTTTTATGATATACTTCATGCGAAGTTGTAACCACAATTTCGCCTGGACTGTATGAAAAAGCTTAGCTGCGCGACGAACCATAAGCCTGCGATGACGTTGGCCGATGTGTTCGAAGATAATGATGTCTAAATCGGAGTGGGCAAGTCCTAGAGGCACCACTGCCCTAAGAATAGACTGGTTGATTGAATACATTTTGTAATAAATAGAGGCCAAAGAAACACAGCCCACAGGCGATGACTGGGGTCATAATCCAGCCGATCCCAATGCTTCTAAGGACCCGCCACTGAATTCCACGCCCCCCTTTGATCAGCGCGATACCCAAGACTGCCCCAACCACCGCCTGGGAACTGGACACGGGAACCAAGGGCATAGTCGGCAATCCTTGGTCTTGGAGGAAAGCCTCCAGACCTTGTGACGCGAAAATAAACAACACCAGCGAATGGGCAACGACCGCGACCCAAGCCGCCACCGGCGAGAGCGGCAGGAGGTCGTTGCCGACCGTCATCATCACCCGTTTTGAATAGGTAAAAACTCCAACAGCGATGGCAAGGGCGCCCAGCATGAAGAGTTGCTGTGAGGCCGTGAACGTTCCCAGTGTGGCTAAGGAGAAATCTGTGAACGGATTGGTCGAAACGAAAACGCCCATGACGTTGGCGATGTTGTTGGCGCCTAAGCTGTAAGACCCAAAGGCGCCAGCTAAGATCAGGCCAATGCGCGTGTAGGCGTCGGTGCGGAGGAGGTGCATTTTTGCGTGGCGGACGACCTTGACAACGATCGTATAAATCAACACCGCAAACCCCGCTGCGAGAACCGGACACAACACCCAGGTAGACAGTATTTTCGTCAATGATTTGCCATCCGTGGGCGCGCCACTAAACAGATTCCACCCGATGATGGAGCCGACGATGGCCTGGCTGGTAGAGACGGGAAGTCCAATCTTGGTCATGATGTAGACGGCGGCGGCGGCGGCGAAGGCCGCCATGAAGGAGGCAGGGAGCGTATTGATGGCGCCAAGCTTGCCGAGGGTCTC
>CAJWVP010000159.1 GCA_913048145.1 uncultured Rhodospirillaceae bacterium | reverse complement strand
CTTAAGGACACGGCGGGGCTGACGGCGTTCAAACGCCTGGTGGCCGATGCGGATGTGGTCATTCAGAACTTCCGTCCCGGCGTGGCCGCGCGCATCGGTGTCGGAGAAGAAGTCCTTCGCGCGTTGAACCCGCGCCTGATCTACGTCTCCATCACCGGCTTCGGATTCGATGGTCCGTACACCCAAAAACCCGTGTTCGATCCCCTGATACAATCGCTAACCGGTTTGACCACCGTACAAGCCGGCAGCGACAAGGACCGACCGCGCCTCGTGCGCACCATCCTTCCCGATAAACTCACAGGCATTCAGGCGGCGCAGGCGATAACCGCCGCCCTGTTCGCACGTGAACGCAACGGTGAAGGCCAGCACATTACCCTTTCCATGCTCGATACCATTGTCGCGTTCCTTTGGAACTCCGACATGGGTGGGCATACCTTTGTCGGCGACGAAGCGAAGGAGGAGCGCGCCCAGTCCTTCATCGATCTTATTTATGAGACCGCCGATAGCTACATCAGCGTCGCCGCCATGCACGACAAGCACTGGCGTGGCCTTGCGAAGGCCCTGAACCGGCCTGACTTCCTCGAAGACAAACGCTTCAAGACGCCGGAGCTCCGCGACATCAACGTGGATGATCGGCTCAACGTGACGCAGGAAGCACTCCGACCCCATACGACTGATGACCTTCTAACACTCCTGGAGGCTAACGACGTTCCCTGCGCACCGGTTCTAACACGCACCCAAATGCGCCAGCACCCGCAGATCCACGCCAATGGCATCATCATCGAGCTGGACCATCCGCAGGCCGGGCGCCTCCGTCAAGCACGCCCGCCAGCCGTTTTCTCAAAGACCGAGATCGAGATGCGGCGCGGTGCCCCCGTCTACGGCGCCGACACGGCAACGGTGCTGGCGGAAGCCGGCTATGGCGAAAGCGAAATCTCGGCGATGTTTGACCAAGGCGCGGCGATACAAGCAGGGTCAGAATCCGACGCGGCGGACTGACACCTCAGAGAATATCCCGGATGATCGCGATCAGCGGAATGTCTGCTGGAGGCATGGGATAATCGATCAGCCGGGTCGCCCGCACCCATTTCAATTCCTGGCCTTCCTTGGCGCGCATCTCGCCCTGCCAAACCCGGATAACATATAACGGCATCAGGAGATGGAAGTCTTCGTAGCTATGGCTGGCGAAGGTGAGCGGCGCTAGACAACTGGTTGTGACGTCGATATCTAGCTCTTCTTTCAGTTCGCGAATGATGGCCCGTTCGGGGAGCTCACCCTCGGCCACCTTACCACCGGGAAATTCCCAAAGGCCCGCCATGGCTTTGCCCTCGGGCCGTTTACCGATCAGCACCCGGTTGTCGATGTCGACCAGGGCGGCGGCAACCACCAGCTTCAGGGGTAGCGCATCCACCGCCAGGCGCACTTCCGCCTGCAGACAACCCAGATCAGGACCGGTAATCGGCATTAATAGTGATATAGCCATGGGTGAGATCACAGGTCCAAACCGTGGCGAAACCGGCACCTTCACCCGCTGCCACGCCGACATCCACCTCGATTTCGATGTTCTGCCCTTTCATGTGCTCGGCAACAGGTGCCTCGTTGTAGCCATCGACGACTTCACCCATAGAAGCGATTTCGACGCTACCAACACGGATCGCCATCTTGTCGCGATCAGCCTCCTCCCCCGCCTTACCCACCGCCATAACAATGCGGCCCCAATTGGCATCTTCGCCGGCGATGGCCGTCTTGACCAGCGGCGAATTGGCAATGGAAAGAGCGATCACCTTGGCGGCGCGGTCGTCTTCAGCGCCAGTAACGGTGATGGTCACGAACTTCGTTGCTCCCTCCCCATCCCTAACGATTTGATGCGCCAGATCACGGAGCACCTCTTCCAACGCCGTCTTGAACTCGTCCAGGGCCGGGTCGTCGACGGTGTTGACGGACGCATTTCCCGCTGCCCCGGTCGCGAACAACAGGACCGTATCGCTGGTGGAGGTGTCGCTGTCCACGGTGATAGAATTAAATGTGCGTAAGTTTATGTCCGATAGAATGGTCTGCAACGCCTCGGCTCCGATGGTCGCGTCCGTGAATACGAAGGAAAGCATGGTCGCCATGTCCGGCGCGATCATACCCGAACCCTTGGCGATGCCCGCGATGGTGATCTCGGTTTCGCCAATCCGCGCTGTCTGCGACGCACCCTTGGGAAACGTGTCGGTCGTCATGATCGCTTCGGCGGCAGCCTGCCAAACGGCGGGGTTGTCTGCATCCGCTAATTGATCGTAGAGACCGGCCATGGCCGATGTGATGGTTTCTGCGGGAAGCTGCTCACCAATGACACCGGTGGACGCAGTAAACACCCTGCTGGGCCGGCAAGTCAGCGTGTCCGCAACAGCGGATACCGTGGCCTCCACGGCTGCCAATCCCTTCGCGCCCGTGAAAGCGTTGGCGTTTCCCGAGTTCACCAGTAGTGCCTGGGCTTGACCTCCAGCCAGGTTCTTACGGCACCAACCCACGGGCGCCGAAGCGGTCTTCGATTGGGTCAGAACCCCAGCCACCGTCGTACCCGTATCAAATGCACCAAGCAAGACGTCCGCACGGTCTGCATACTTGACGCCGCAGGCGGCGGTCGCGAAGCGAACGCCGCCAACGGCCGGCAATTCAGGGAAGGTGGCCGGCGCCAGTGGTGAAATCTTCGGCGTGGCGCCCATGGTCGCGGTGTCCTTGTCCGTGGTTCAGAACCTCCGTTCTATTTCGGAAGCGGTTTTCCGTCCAGATCAAAGCGTTCGATCTTCGCTTCTTTACGCAGACCGGACACGTAGTTGGTCCCGGCTTCTTGAGAAATTTCCGTCCGCAATTTCTGTTTAATCGAATCGAAGGACGGCGGCTCGGACTTGCGGCGGTCATCTACCTTGATGATGTGCCAACCAAACTGAGTTTCCACAGGCGTATCGGTGATTTTGCCCTTTTCTAGGGCAAACGCCGCCTTCTCGAATTCCGGTACCATTTGGCCCTTTCCAAAAAAGCCCAGATCGCCGCCATTCGGACCGGACGGTCCGGTGGATTTTTCCTTGGCCATAGCCTCGAAGTCAGCGCCGTCGTCCAGCTCTTTTATGATTGCCTTTGCCTCATCTTCGGTCTTCACCAAGATGTGGCGGGCGTGCACTTCGACCGACGACCCCACATCCGCAACCATAGCGTCGTAGCGCTTCTTGATGGCTTCCTCGGTGAGCGCCTTGTCCATTTCCATCTGCAGGACAGAACGTTGCAACATCTGGTCCTCAATGCGCGACATGAGGACCTTGAAATCCTCAGTCTCATGGAGTTGCTTCTTGCGCGCGTCGGCCGCTGACAACTTCATATCGATGACCGTGTCGACCAGCGCGGGATAAATTTGCATCAACGGAATCTGCTGATACTGCTGCGGCAAAAGCTGTTGCGCGTCGATCAGCATAGATTTGTGGACCTTGGTGCCATTCACGGTTGCGACGACCGGATCGTCATCGGACGCCCGAACGCCGCCCGGCGTCATGGCAAGGGTTACGGCGAGAGCCGCGGCCCCCAGCGTCAGGCGTTGCATCATCATATTTGTATCCTTCGTTCACTGGCGGTTCGCCGCTTGGGGAAACGCCACTATAGGCCGCTTTGTACCCGGTGGAAATCGCGGTCTGATGATGACCCCGCGATGGCGTGGCTGCCAGTCTACCGGCTCAGTGTTTGGAGATTCGCTCAGCGCAAGCCTTCAACGCCACCGGGGTTTCTGGGATGTTCTTGGCCGTTAGACGAACGGACGGGTCCGTACACGCCAATGGAACCAGCGGAGGCCTCATATCGGTCGTGGCACGGCGCGGCAATCGGTCGCGCCCGTCAGGATATGGCCTTCTGAGAACACATAGCCTTGTGCGCGGACCTTCGTAATGACTACAGACAAGCCATGCCACTCCACGACGGTCTAATCTGCCGATGGGCTTTCCCGCTCTTGCGAGCCCAAATCGGAAAAGATCGCATGACTGCCCGCGGATGCGTGGCTCTTTCTTGACCCAATTTCGGAAGTATGGTGGTGTCATTTATTGAGACCAATGTCTATTAAAAGGACAGATTGGATGGGCGGTGAAGGCGTCGAACATGGAACACTCGGACCTCAAAACACTGGTAGATGCCGACCACGGCATGATCTCTCGCGAGATTTTCACGTCGCCTGCCATCTACAAACGGGAGTTGGAATCGCTATTCACGCGGACCTGGCTGTTCGTGGGGCATGAAAGCCTGATTCCCAATCCCGGTGATTTCTATCTCTCCCGCATGGGTGAGGAATCGGTCATTCTGTGCCGAGACCGGACGGGCGAAGTTCACGTGTTCCTAAATTCCTGCACGCACCGGGGTATGAAGGTCTGCCGCTACGACAAGGGGAACGCAAAAGTCTTCACCTGTCCATATCATGCCTGGTCTTTCGCCTTGGACGGATCGCTGCAGGGTGTTCCGCATTTCGACGACCTCTATGACGGTGTTTTGGACCGAGACGACTGGTCCCTACTGGAGGTGGACAGAATGGCTGTCTACAAGGGCACGATCTGGGCGTCCTGGGACAAAGACGCACCCAATTTCGAGACCTACCTGGGTGACGCTAAGCTGCATCTCGACATGACCCTGGATTGCCGGGATGGCCGCTCCGGCGGGTCGGAAGTGATCGGGGTACACCGCTGGAAGTTTCCCGCCAACTGGAAATTCGCGGCCGAGAACTTCCTGGGTGATTCCTACCATAACCATTCACACGGTTCGGTGGACGCTATTGGAATAGGCCCCTCGGCCCGGAGCGGCGTCAAGGGCCGGCGCGACGACGAAATGAAGGCGGCCCAGCATATCTGGATCAGTTTCCCAGAAGGCCACGGCGTGCACAGCGCGATGGAGCATCCCGACGCAGAATTCATCGACAGCTATCTGGACCAGCCGGAAATCGGGGCCTACTTCCGCCATTGCTACGAAGAACGCCGGCGCCGCCTGGGCGACGAGGCGCAGCTAATCCCATTCACGGGCACGATCTTTCCTAATACCTCTTATCACGGCCGCCAGCCAAGGGGGTTGTGCGCCTGGCATCCGCATTCTTCCGGTGAGACGGAAGGTTGGCGGTTCTTCTTGGTCGATACGGACGCGCCCACGGCGGTTAAGGACTTTCTGCGCCATTATTACATGCGTTACTCCGGCCCCGCCGGTATGACCGAACAGGATGACATGGAAAACTGGCTCTATGCGTCCGCCGCCTCTAAGGGCACCATCGCCAAGCGGCTCAAGTTGAATTACCAGCAATCCATGGGCGCGGCGAAACTCAACGACCCGCTGCCCGGTTTGGTGGCCACGCAAATGTCGGAACACATGGCCCGGGGCTATTACACACGCTGGCGCGACTACCTGGAGGGCCGGGATTGGGACCAGCTGTTGGGCGTAGACGATCCACGGTTTAGTGATGGAGAGCCCGTGACGAAAGCGGGCCGAGCATGAGTGCGGTCTCCGACTTCAGCGATCTGATCGGGCGGAACCTCGCCGCGCAACCCGGGTACGCTGCCCTGCAATCACAACTGGAAGCCTTCTACTTCTTGGAAGCAGACCTCCTGGACAACCGGCGATATAGGGCGTGGCTGGACCTTTTGGCCGACGACCTCACCTACTACATGCCCATGCGCGCCAATGTGCCCCTCGCCCACGACCGCTCCGACGAATTCACCACCGTTGGCGAAGGTATCCACTGGTTCGAAAACGACAAATGGACGGTGGTAAAACGAGTGGAACAGATCGAAACGGGAATACACTACGCCGAGGAACCTCTGTCGCGGATTACCCACATGATTTCCAATGTGCGTATCGTCGATGCCAAACCGGACTTGGAAACCGCCCAACAAATTGCTGTCACCAACCGTTTTCTTCTCTACCAGAATCGCATCGTCGATGACACCACCACCTTCGTTGGCCGCAGGCACGACCGCCTACGCCACAACGCGGGAACCGGCTGGCAAGTCCATTTCCGCGAGGTGATCATTGAACAGGGCATTCTTCAGGCGAAGAACATCACCAACTTCCTTTGAAATCGCACCACCGTTGAGGATTTGCTCGGGGTCTGGCGCCGATTCTGATGAGTATGGATGTAAAAGCACATACGGGGGTTGGTTATCACATTGGCATCCGCCGCGGCACCGCCAACAGTCGACGACCCCAACAACGATAAGATCCTCCAGAACTTTGACACCGTTGCGTTCGGCAACAAATACATGGGTAAACATTAGAAGACCGTGCGCAAGTGGAGGAACAAGAACAAAGAGATCAAAAGGGCCATCGCCCTTTTCCCCGACCAATCTAACGAAAGATTACATGCGCACCTGATTGATTAAGGAACCCACACAGGTACAGGGGTTATCAAAAGATGCAGCGTCGGTCACGCCTTTCATCTGCAACGACACCAACCGCCACTGCGAACTTGCTGACCATGATCGTTAGACGCTTTAGATGCCCTATGATTTGCGCCTGTTAGCTCTTATGGCCCGCGGGTCGGCGATCTACAACGACCGGATCATTCTTGATCAGTTAAGACCCAGCAAATAGGCTCGAGACAGCGTAATCACTTTCCAGAAAAGATTGTGGAAATCGTTGGGAATCCGAGACTTACGGACGCCGAAGCGCATTGACACGACCTCCGACCAGCACTATTCCTTTCGCGCTCTGTTTCCACTATTGGGAATCCCATGCTTCAAAATCTCGCCAAAAAATTCTTCGGGTCGGCCAACGACCGCTACATCAAGGACCTACAGGGTAAAATCGACGCTATCAACTCGCTTGAGTCGGAGTTGGA
>CAJWVP010000158.1 GCA_913048145.1 uncultured Rhodospirillaceae bacterium | reverse complement strand
TGCAGTGTCTCAAAGACGAAATACCCCGAAAGCGCGGATACCGCTGCCACATAGAGCCATCCACCGAAGGCCAGAAGTCCCTTATAGGTGCGTGCTAGGGACGCCGTGTCAAACTGCCTCGTGAGAACAAAGAGAGCGAATGCGCCAATGCCGAGAAGGATCGCCACTGTTGCCACCAACAGCAAGCCATAACCCCACGCCTCACTCAACGCGCCAAATGAGCCAATAACAAACAAGAGCCCTGCCGCCGCCATCGGCACGGCGCGAGATGGTCTAGAGAGGGCCTCTAGCTTCATTGCCCGATCCATTTTAGGATTTCCTAACTCGCCACGGCCTCGGCAAGTTTTGCTTCCTCGCGTTCCGTGTCGATGGCCAACAAAGCCGCGTGGAGTTCCGGGTCACCGCCCTTCATGTTGGCGAGGTTCGTGATGCACGCCTTAGCCTTCTCTACGCTGACTAGGGCGTCAACTCCATAGGCGTCGGCGCCAATTTTATCGCACCAACTCTGACTGATCGGCGCGCCGCCGACAAAAACCTTCACGTCTTCCCGTTTGCCTTCGGCGGTGATCCGCTTCAACGTTTCCCACTGCATGTTCATGGTCGTGGTCAACAGAGCCGAAAAGCCGACGATAACTGGATTGTGTTCGTTAATGGCTTCCATGAACTCATCGGGCGTCACCGTAACACCGAGGTCAATTACTGTGAAGCCGGCGGCTTCCATCATCATGGCTACAATCTTCTTCCCGATGTCATGCAGATCACCCTGAACCGTACCAACAACAACCGTGCCCACGTCTTCTGTCTTCTCGGCAACGATTAGCGGCTTCAACACCTCAAGTGCCGCGTGCATGCACTTGGCCGACATCATCACTTCGGGCAGGAAATACTCATCCATCTTAAAGCGACGTCCCACCTCGGCGATGCCAGTGGCCATGGGCCCGGAGATCATGGTCCGCGCCGTACACTCTTTCTCCAAGGCCTCGTGGATAAATTCCTTGGTATCAAAATGCTCGCCCTCGATGATATTCCATTCAAGAACATGAAATAGTTCTTTCACGTCGGCCGGCGCATCGCTCCACCGATCGGTTTCCCTTGTCGTCTCAATATCTTTCTTGAGATCTTCAAGGTCGAATTCAATTTCTGTTTCGATTTCTAAGGGCATTTTTTCTCTCGCTTACCGATCAAGTGACGCCAAGCGTCGTAAAAGGCTCATTCAGCGCTGAAGCTCCGGCAGGTCGTCGCCGACATCTGCACCTTCGGGTGGTTGCTCAGGCAATGGATAAACACCGTATTCATGTGCTTCGTCGATCATTGCGAGTGTATTCTCTACCGGCACGTCGTGTTCGAGGCGGTGGGACGAACTCAACAAGTATCCCCCCCCCTTGCCGAGTTCCCAAATGCGCTGGCGCACTTCCTTGCGGACGTCCTCTTCTGATCCCCAGGGCAGCGTTTCCTGGACGTCGATACCACCGTAGAAAAACATGCGATCCCCCAGCATGATTTTTTTCGAGCGTGGCCCAGAATGCCTAGCAGCTTTGGGCTGCACGGGGTCAAACCCGTCGATGCACTGGGAACCTTCAGGCGTTTCGCCCTTTAGTAAGCCTTCCATGAACGAGGTAGGGATGGCTCCGCAGCTATGAAACTGAATCTTTCCGTTCGGGTTCTTCTTAAGAAAATAATCCTTGGTTTCGGTGAAAGCCCGATGGTAATGCGGCATCAATTGGCGCTGGAACATTTTTAAGGACAGAAACGAGGTTTTTTCACTGGCCAGGTCTTCGGGGCTCATCCGGATCCAGTCGAGATACTCACCACAAACATCAATCATCGCTTTGTTGAATTCGATCTCTAGGTCCGTCAACTTGATCAGAAGTTCTTCCAGAAATTCCGGCGATTCAATGAAGTCGGAGAAGATCTTCGCATAGCCGACCATATACTTGGCCTGTTCGAACAAGCCGCCACGCCCAGCCTGCCCCATGAGCGCAAAAGGCGTCTCTTCCTGGACGTATTTGCAATACGTACGCATGTCCATGCCGGGAATAGGTGAATCGTGGAAACACCCCTCGTCGCGCGGATCAGGCCAGGGGAAGGACTTCAAAATTTCGAGACCTTCTTCCAGTGGCGCGCTTGTCGCATGCAGCAGCGGGTAGCCAACCATTTCCCAATAGCCGCCATTCTCATGAGGTGTCCATTTACGGATTACACCCCACTCATCGACATTTATATGTTCGTCATCGGGAACATTGATATCCAGTGCGAAGGGAAATTCACCTTTGCGGATATCCCGGAAACCCGGCGAGCCTCCCGGCGGCGAGACGGAAATGCGAACAAAATCTAGATCCAGTTTCTCGGCGAGATCCAACTCAAAGCTTACATCGGCGGTCCAAGTAGTAGAACCGGTACGGTAATTCATTGGGTTTTCATTGAGTTCCATACCCAAACCGCGACGAAGGTTCTGATATCCCTCGACTGTGCCCCAAAGCGCCACTGGCACCCTATCGGGTTCACGTAGGTTCATTGCATCAAAGGTCCGCTTGCGCTGCGGTGATAGAACCCGCTCAATAATAGCAGCCATGACTCCCCCCAAAAAACCCTGTCATATCACAACTCTTAATCGCTTCAGCAAAATTTTTTGTGCCTCGCAGCGTTGAGCTTTACTCTAAAGAGCCAACCGTAGCTGTGTCGATATGCATTCAGGGCTGGGCTTATGCACCCAGCACATGGCCAAAGGCAATATTAGTCATCGCCGCCAGGGCCGAACTCCTGATGTGCACCAACCATCAGGGATGGGAAACCGCGCATATCGGCTCCGCTCAATCGTTGCGCAGCCTTCTCTCGACCTTGGTTTGCCAGCTTGGCCATAGAGCCCGATTGGATGGCACCGGTTGGGCAAATTTCCTCGCAGGCGCGTGGCATGTCTATGGGCCGTTCCTTTCCAGGCGTCTGGCAAAAATTGCATTTTTCCATCTTGCCCGCTGCCGCCGACAATTGCGGCGCATTGAACGGACAGGCCCACGCGCAGAACCCACAACCAATACACTTGTTCTGGTCAACAACGACAATGCCGTCGTCGGCGCGTTTAGTGATGGCGGTCACCGGACATGCGCTCTTGCACGGCGCATCCCCGCAATGCATGCATGCCATGGAGACGTTCATGGCTTTGACGTTGGGGAACGTCCCAGTCTCAATCTTCACGACTTCGCGCCAGCGTGGCCCGACATCAACTTCATTCCAGGTCTTGCAGGCGATTTCACAGGCGTGGCACTTCACACATCGCTTGTGGTCGAAATAAAAACCATGTTGCATGATCGCTTTCCTTACCCGGCCGGACGAATGCGGACTTTGCATTCGTTGTAGCAGTTGGCGCCGGTTACCGGATTAGTGTGCGTATCCATCAAATTATTTGAATGTGCACCTTTGCCCTTGGCGGTCGAGCCCATGGCCCAATGGCCAAATCCGTGGCCGTGGCGGATGCTGACACAACCGGGCACAAGCCCCTCGACTACCTTAGCGAGAATGGTGATGTTATCCTTAGGCGATTCAACTACCACGTAACTGTCGTCGACGATCCCGTATTTGGCCGCATCAGCGCTGTTGATTTCGACCCAGTTTTCCCCACAAACCTCCATCAATAAAGGGTTGTTCTGCGTGACGATATTGCAGTGCATGGATAACTTGGAATGGGTCACTTGTAACGGATATTCATCATCGGGAATGACACTCCGTTCGACGAAATCCGGATAGGGATTGAACCCCGCCTTCTCGTAATCCGTGGAATAGATTTCGATCTTACCTGACGGCGTTGGCAGACCCTTAGGAACCCGGTTGTATTCGATAGGCCCCGCCCAGAAGCCTTGCTGTTTCAGCTCATCAAGGCTCATCGGCACGTCCTTCATGGCCACCTCGCCCCAGTCTTCCCACTTTTCGTATGGGAAATGCTCACCCCAGCCCATCTTTTCGGCGATACCTTTGACGATCTCGTAGGGCGGCTTCGACTCGCCAACGCGGTCAACAACCGGCTGGCACAAGATCACTTCGGGCCCCAACCACATGCCCTGGCGAATTTCTGCCTGCTCATGGAAAGAGGTTTCCGGAAGCACGATGTCGCATTCCAATGAGGTTTCCGACATATAAAGCTCACAGGAAACGGCCAGCTCTAGATGCCTAAACATCTCAAGAACACGGTCTTTGTTCGGATCGCTCATGACGGGGTTCGTAGAATGAACGAACAGGCCCTTCACCGGATAGGGGTCACCTTTGATTACAGCATCCGGCAGTTTCGAATTAGGAAGATCCGGGGCCAGGGGATAGCCCATGGCAACGTGAAGGGGGTCTTTCTTAAGCGTAGACATGGCGTCTTCCGGTATCTCCACCGGCGACCCCAGGGGGGCCCAATCCTTCAAATTTATGTTGCCGGGCTTATCCACCTCGCCACATATGGCATCTAAAATATAGCACGCCCGACCCGCATCGTGACCGTTCGTATAATAACCCGAACCCTTAAATATGGCCGACATAGCCGGCTTCGAGGTTGCGAACTCGCGCGCCAGACGGGCAATAGTCTCGGCCTCGATGCCACAAATCTCTTCCGCCCACGCTGGCGTGTAGCCCTTTTCATGAAGATGATCGCGGAAGCCATTGAAGCCCTCGCAGTACTTGGTGACGAACTCCTCGTCGTAGAGCTTATCATCGATGATCACACGGCACATGGCCAACGCCATGGCGCCATCCGTACCGGGCCGAATGGGAACCCATTCATCGGCCTTCTGCGCGGTCTCCGTGAAGCTCGGATCGACGACCACCAATCGGCAACCCTTCGACTGCGCCTCGATCAGATCACGGCTTTCCCAAAGACCCTGATTGGCGCCCAGATTGTTCATGCCCCAAAGCATCACATACTTGGAATTGGCGAAGTCATGCATAGGGAAAACGTGGCCGAACAGCGTCAGGCACGCGGACCGTCGGTCCTGTTCACAGCCGGATGTGTGGGCGTACATGTTGGGCGACCCGTAAAGGTCTTTTAGGAGATGATGATAGAACACCGTGTTCGGATCATGATGGCATGTCAGCGCAACCGCCTCCGGTCCCCATTCGTCAGCGATATGCTTGAGCTTGTCGGCGATAAATTGAAAAGCCTCATCCCAAGAAATCTGTTTGAACTCGCCACGCTCACCCTTGGGATTGGTACGAAGGAGTGGGTGGGTTAGGCGATCTGGATCCTGGCTGACGTACCAACTCGCCATGCCCTTGGCGCAACGCGCACCTATGTTGTTGGGCGACTCCGGATTGCCTTTCTGATAGACGATCCGGCCATCGCGGACGAAGACCTCCGTCGGGCACTGCCAGGGGCAGGTGTAGCAAAAACTCTTGATGACCTCCGCGCCTTTTATCTCGGCAAGCTTAGTCCCTAGATCCTTCGACATCTCGTTCATAACGCGCCCTCCCAATCGGTTATGGTCGCCCGTGTTCTTATTCTATATTTTAATATATCTAGAAATATAGAAATGTAAATTTTTTAATTATTCTGACAGAAACAGACTAGACCGGACTGGTTCTCACCGCAACTTGCGGAGACCCTAGAGATGCGCCATCGAGATAGGGGTGAGACGCCCACGCATGGAGATCTCTAGTGCCGGTAATCAGGCTTTCGGGTAGCGCCGGGCGATGAGGCGGTATATACCACCGCCGATCAGCGCACCAACGATGGGCGCGACGATGTAGACCGTGAAGAAGCCGTTGCGTGGCCCAGGAATGGCAATCTCACCCCAACCAAGGAAATAGGCCACTAAACGAGGCCCAAAGTCGCGCGCCGGGTTGAGCCCCGCCTGGGTGAGTGGCGCAACTACGGAAATAATGGCGGCCACACCCAACCCGATTATCACCGCGCCCATTGCGGAGGGTGGCTTCGACGTGTTGCGGTCGTGCGTCACCGTGGCGACCAGGAAGGCCAGCATGGCCGTGCCCACCATCTCCGCGATGAAGGCGGACTGCGGTGTGATGATCCGCCACGCATCCTCTGCAGAGCCGAACACAGCCGGATTTGGAAAGTATTCGCCGAACATCATAGCGCTAAGTTCGCTGCCCGGGCCACCGCGCAATAGGCCGTGCAGGCGCTCAAACTCAATAATCGCTTCAGAGAACATCCCGTACAACACGATCGAAGCCGTCGCCGCGCCAGCAACCTGGGCCACCCAATAGGGGACGACCCGGCGTAAGGGGAACTTGTCGTAGACGGCAGCGACGACCGTGATCGCGGGGTTGATATGCGCGCCGGACAGAGATGCGGCCGTGTAAATACCAAGGCTAACGCCAACCGCCCAAACCACCGCCACTTGCCACAATCCGGCTTGCGCGCCGGTGGCCACAGCCGCGTTGACCGACCCCACGCCAAAGAACACGAGCACGAAAGTCCCGAAGTATTCGCCGGCCATAGCCGACAACAAGCTGTTTTGGGGCGGGCCACTATTCTCTTCGGACGAAGGCGTCTCCTCGATGGGGTTTTCTGTCACTTCGCTCACTTGCCGTTCCTTCCCATCAATTTAGCCGGCACATTGCGCGCCGCCCGGAGATACACCTCTTCCAAGTCGATATCGTCAAAGACCGCCCCATCCAGATTTGACTGGGTGAAATCCGTTCGTTGGAATTGGGCTTTCGAAAAATCCGCGCTGCTCAAATCGGCGCCTGAGAACTGGGCTAACGACACCTTGGCGCCACGAAAACCGGCCCTCTTCATACCCGCGGCATAGGCACGAACCCATCCCATATCCGCATTGGCGAAGTTGGCACCATCAGCGCGGCTCCAGCTTAAATCCGCAAAGCCCATTTTGGCACCGCGAAGATCAGTATTCA
>CAJWVP010000157.1 GCA_913048145.1 uncultured Rhodospirillaceae bacterium | reverse complement strand
GTTCTCGGATGTGGCGTCGGAGATGAGTGAGGGCTCGGAAGCGATCTTGACGGCGGCGGGCGATCCGGCGGACCAATCCACGGTGCTCCGCGATGAAATAGACCAGTTCGTCAATCAGGCTCACGACCGGGTTTAAAGTAGGTCACTCACGGCAGCGACCAACGCCGCCGTCTGGTTCTGCCACGACAGGTTGCCAATGAAGGCAGCGCCGGCCTCACCGCGCTGCCGGGCTGCTGTCCGATCCGTGTAGATTTGTTCCAGCTGTTCGACGATCTGTTCCACTTGGCTTTCACGCCACATGGATGTGTCGCCGTTCTGGTCGGTCACGGGGCGCTGGTCGTCCAAGGCGAAGCAGTTGTCGTCGGTCATGATGTCTAGGTGCCCCGTATTGGCGGAGAGGATGCAGGGAACTCCGCAGGCCATGGACTCCATGGCGACTAGATTGGTGCCGCCTTCGCAGCGGTTGGGAAAGACCGCCGCGTCGATGTCCCGAAGCACGGCGGGCATGGTCCGGTTCGGCAGCCACCCCAGATCGATGAAGGCATTGGCCGGAATGCCGTTGTCGGTGGCCCACCGGGTGATCATCAGATTTTGGTCGGCATCGACCTTGGGTGATGCGCCTACGTGGATCGAGGCGGTTATGTCCATGGCGCTTTCGGGCCAGCCGTTCTGCCATGACGAGATTAACAGGGCGTCGGGGTGGCGGGCGTGGAAGATCTTAAAGGCGGCGACCACCAGATCTTGACCCTTGCGCAATTCCAGTTTGCCGCCCGAGAAGATGACGAAACGGTCGCGGTAGGCGCCGCTGGCTTGGCCCGGATGAAACAAGGACTTATCCACGCCTTGGGAGACGAATTCGATGTCTCGGATCCCGGCGGCCCGTCCGTAGTCCCGGTTCCACGTCGATCCGGCCAGGATACGGTCATAGGCGTTGGCGCGGTCCAGGGCTTCGGCGGTGAAATTGCCGCGTTCGAAGAAGGTGAACCCAATGTTACGCCCGCCGCGGACCAGGTCGGAAACTTCTACGTGTTGGAAGTCGACCCCGAGCGCATGCAGGACCGCGATTTGGGCGCTGTGGACTGGTTGGTCCTGGGTTTCGATGGCTTTCATGATCTGCCGCATCTCGGCGATCAACGGGCGCAGTTCATCAATGTGGTCCGGCGGCACCTCCAGGAGGTTGGGTTCGCTCAGGATCAATGGCCTAATGGGACCATTGCGCATTAGATTCTGGACCAGGTTGAGACCAAAAATGCCCCAGCCATGGGTGTCCGACAATTGCCAGGAAACGGCGAGGCGCTGGATAGTCATGCGAAGATGATTTCAGATGGTTGCCGTTACGGCAACCGCGCGAGACGAAAACTTGTCGGGATTGACGTCGGCGGCTAGATTCAGGGATTAATTTTGGAATCTACTATAATGAACGCGCCTTTTCTTTCGACCGCCTGCCCCCATGACTGTCCCAGCACCTGTGCCCTCGAAGTGCAGCGCTTGGATGATCACACCATCGGCAAGGTGCGCGGCGCGCGGGACAATGATTACACCTGCGGCGTGATCTGCGCGAAGGTCTCCAACTACAAGGAACGGGTTCATCACCCCGACCGTCTGGGCTTTCCCCTGAAACGAACTGGTGCCAAGGGGGAGGGGAAGTTTTCCCGGATTTCCTGGGACGAGGCTCTGGATGAGGTGGTCGAGAACTTCAAACAGGCGGCCAAGCGCTATGGGCCGGAGACGGTCTGGCCCTACGATTTCGCTGGTACCATGGGATTGCTACAGCGATCCAGCATCGAACGCCTGCGCCATGCCATGAAGTTTTCGCGCCAGGATTCGACAATCTGCGTACCCCTGGCTCGCAACGGATGGCGCGCCGGATGCGGGTCTATCTGGGGCTCGGACCCACGCGAGATCGCCGAATCGGATCTGATCGTGGTCTGGGGCGGCAACCCCGTGTCAACCCAGGTCAATGTCATGACCCACATTTCGCGTGCCCGAAAACAGCGTGGCGCGAAACTGGTCGTCGTGGACGCCTACCGTACGCCGACGGCGGAGATGGCCGATATGTTCATCGCCGTGCGTCCCGGTACCGACGGGGCGTTGGCCTGCGCAGTCATGCATGTCCTGTTCAAGGAAGGTTTTGCCGACTGGGACTACTTGCGCGAATTCACGGATGTTCCCGAGGAACTGGAGGTCCACTTGCAGGCGCGCGGCCCTGAATGGGCCTCGGCGATTACCGGGGTGCCGGTGCAAGAGATCGAGGCCTTCGCGCGGCTTTATGGAGCGATGGAACGCAGCTACATACGCGCCGGCTACGGGTTCGCGCGGAGCCGCAACGGCTCGGCCAACATGCATGCGGTTAGCTGTCTGCCGGCGATTACCGGATCCTGGCGGTACGTGGGTGGCGGCGGTATGCATAGCAATGCTGATCTGTATGCGGGGATCGACCAAAGCCTGATTATGGCCACCGACGTCGCCGACATGTCCATCCGCGCTCTCGATATGTGTCGGTTGGGCCCAATCCTGGCCCGGGACGAGGATGCTCTGTTGGGCGACGCGCCGGTGACCGCAATGTTCGTTCAGAACGTCAATCCGGCTGACGTGGTGCCGGACACCCGATCTGTGCGTGACGGTTTGGCTCGTGATGACTTGTTCCTATGTGTGCATGAGCAGTTCATGACGGAGACCGCGAAGTTTGCCGACATCGTCCTGCCGGCGACCATGTTCGTCGAACATGAGGATTTTTACAGGGGTGGGGGGCATGTGTACCTGCAGGTGCACCGCGCCATCATTGATCCATATGAGGAATGCCGGTCGAATTCCGATGTGATCAACGCGCTTGGCCAGCGTCTGGGCTCAAACCATCCGGCCTTTTCCATGTCCGGCGTTGAGCTCATCGACGCCAGCCTCAAGGCTTCGGGTTTGCCGGGTTTTGAGGAAGCCGCCGATCGGAGGTGGATCAATTTCTCCAAGTGCTTCGAGGACGCCCATTTCCTCAATGGGTTCGGTCATCCCGACGGCAAGTTCCATTTCGCCGCTGATTGGTCGGCGATCAGCGGCGACAATGACCTATTGCCCCGTTTGCCAGACCACGCGGAGATCATCGACGAAGCGTCAGGGGCCAAACCGTTTCGTCTGATCGCGCCGCCGGCGCGCCGGTTCCTGAACACATCGTTCACCGAGATGCCATCATCGCGGGCGAAGGAGGTGGGACCAGAGGTTCTCATGCATCCGGACGCCTGCGCGCGCCTCGGGTTTAGCGATGGAGACAGGGTGCGGTTGGGCAACGATCTCGGCAGCGTCGTGGTGCCAGTGAAGGCCTTCGATGGTTTACGTAAGGATGTGGTGGTGGTCGAGGGGATTTGGCCGTCGGAATATTTTGAGGAAGGCCTAGGCATCAACGTGCTGATCAGCGCCGACCGACCGCAACCGCTTGGCGGTGGCGTGTTCCATGATACTGCGGTTTGGGTTAAGGCGGCTTAAGACCATGTTGGGCTTCGGCAAGAAGAAGAACCCCGAGACTGGACCCAAGTCAAAATGTGCCCACGTGGTCGTCATCGGCAACGAGAAAGGCGGTAGCGGCAAATCCACCACGACCATGCACATGATCGTGGCGCTCCTGCAGCAGGGGCGCAGGGTTGCCAGCATCGACGTTGATGCCCGCCAAGGCACGCTCAGCCGCTACATCGCTAATCGGGAACATTTTGTCCAGGTGTCGGGCAAGGAAGTGGACATGCCCGATCATTACCGGGTCGAGGAACCGTCCGAGGCGGCCAGCCTGGCGGAGTGGGAATCGGAATGCGACAAGCTACGCTTGTTGATTGAGGGGGCCTTGATCAACCACGACGTGGTGCTCATCGATACGCCGGGCAGCGCCGGACCGTTGTCGCGGATCGCGCATTCCTATGCCGATACCTTGGTTACGCCCATCAACGATAGCTTGGTAGATTTTGATGTCCTGGCCCACGTGGATGGAACCAAGATGGATATCAAGGGGCCCAGCCACTACGCCGAGATGATCTGGGACCAGAAGAAACATCGCGCGGACCGCGATGGTGGCACCATCGACTGGATCGTCATGCGCAACCGACTGAGCAGCCTGGATGCCCATAACAAGCGTGAGATGGAACGCCTAATCCGCGAACTGGCGAAACGCATCCGGTTCCGGATTATTCCTGGGTTTGGAGAACGGGTGATCTTCCGCGAGCTATTTCTCGTAGGTCTGACCATCATGGACCTGAAGGACGCCGCCGGCCCTCAATCCCTGAGCCCGTCCCACCATGCGGCGCGCCAGGAGGTGTTGACTATCGTCAACGCGTTGGGGTTGCCGCCGCCGGATTCCCGCGTCGGCGCGGGCTGACGACAGCTGGCGATAATCGTCGGGTGTCCCTATTTGATCGAAATGGATGTGCAAATGATGGCGATGCCCAAGTCATGAGGAAAGGTGACGGCCTGCCGAGCAAGTCCTCGTCGAAGACCGAGGTTGATGCCTTCTTGCGTCAGGTAGCTGCCGTTCCTCGGCCTGCAGTGAAACCATCTGGTGATCGCGGGAAACTGTTGTTCGGCATGGATGCTACCTCAAGTCGACAGCCTATGTGGGACCAGGCCGCCCACACCCAGGCGGAGATGTTTGACGTCACCGCAGACTTGGGCGGATTGGACGTGCAGTTGGCATTCTACCGTGGTTTCCGCGAATTTAAAGTCAGCTCATGGACTTCGGACCCTCGGTCCCTTTCGAAGCTGATGACGTCGGTGACTTGCCTGGCGGGCGAGACCCAACTGCACAAGATCCTGAAGCACGCCCGCAACGAGGCGGGTAAGCACAAGGTCGATGCCTTGGTGTTCGTCGGCGACGCCTTTGAGGAAGACGTCGACGCGGTCGGCCAGACTGCCGGCGAACTGGGCATGCTAGGCCTTCCCGTGTTCATGTTCCACGAAGGCGACAATCCGCTGACTGAGTATGCCTTCCAGCAGGTAGCGAAACTGTCCGGCGGCGGGTATTGTCGGTTTGATGCCAATTCGGCAGATATGCTGCGTGAATTGCTGAGAGCAGTCGCCGTCTACGCGGTGGGCGGGCGCAAGGCTCTTGAGGACATGGCCGCCAAGCAGGGCGGCGACGTCAGCTTGCTGGCGCATCAGATAAGTTCTGGCGACAGGGGCTTCTGATCGTGTTCCCGGCCTTCATCCTTGGCGTAGCGCTGTTGGCCGGCATGTTGCTGGCTGGCCGCTGGTACGCCACGGCGGACACCAAGACACTGTTGAAGGTGCTGAAATGGGTGCTTTTGGGAACGGTTGTCTTCGTCGTCTTTTTCTTCATCATCAGCGGCCGGCTGGCTTGGGCACTGGCGGCGCTGCCGGCGTTGCTACCGTGGTTCTTTCGTTTGCGCGCAGTGGCCCGTGCGGCAAAAACTTTCGCCCGCATGCGCCAGGCCTATGGGACTGGGCCCGGCGCGCCTGGAACCGGCGGCTCGTCCGACCTGGAAACCCGGTTTTTACGCATGTGGCTTGACCATGAAACCGGAGCCATGAGTGGCGAGGTCATCAACGGCCCCCACAAGGGCCGCCACCTGGATGACATGGGCGTCCCTGACTTGGTTGACCTGTGGCAGCAATGCGACCGGGATGATCCTGAATCGGGCCGTGTGGTCGCGGCTTATCTGGATCGGGCCCATCCGGATTGGCGCGAAGGAGAGGAAGGCGTCTCCGAGGACGGCGGAAGCACGACGCCCTTTGGCGTTATGGACCGGGCCCAGGCGCTGCAGGTTTTGGGCCTTGCGGAAGGTGCCACGGCCACCGATGTAAAGGACGCGCACAGGCGCCTGATAGCCGGCATGCACCCAGACCATGGCGGTTCGGATTTCCTGGCCGCTCAGATCAATCAGGCGAAGGATGTTTTGTTGGGAGACCAAGATGGTCGAAATTAACACCATTCATGGCTATCACGCCCATATCTATTACCGCGACGATGGGGAACGGGCGAAAGCGGCCGCGTTGCGCGAATTCCTGAGCGCCAATCCGGATATCCGTATAGGCCGATGGCGTGATGAGCCCGTGGGGCCACACCCAATCCCCATGTACCAAGCCGCGTTTCCCGCGGAACAGTTTCCGACAATCGTGCCTTGGCTAATGCTGAACCGTGATGGCCTTACCGTTTTGGTCCATCCGGAGGCCGATGACGATGTTGCTGACCACCGGGATAACCCTCTGTGGCTAGGCGAAAAACTGGATTTGAATATTGCTTTCTTAGAGGTTTGAAATACATTCACGTGATGTAAAATAGCTGTCTTTTTAAAGCAGTATTCGTCTCCTAAGGTAGTCTCGATATTCGGAATTTTTTATGAAAGAGACATTGCAGTATGGTCGAACGTCAGCTTTGGAAAGCCCGCCCCACATTACCCCTCGTGCAAGCGGAAGCGATCATAGGCGGCGCCCTTGCGACAGCGCGTGGCCATGACATGGAGCCTATGTCTGTGGCTGTCTTGGATACGGGGGGGCACCTTGTTGCCTTCAAACGCGAAGACGGTTCCGGAATTCTGCGGGCGCAGATCGCCATGGGCAAGGCCTGGGGCGCGCTCGGCATGGGAGCGTCCAGCCGCCTGCTACGTGACCGTCTGTCGGCCCGCCAGGGATTTATTGCCGCGCTAACGGACGTATCGGAAGGGCGCTTCGTGCCGGTACCGGGTGGCGTCCTGGTGTTAGACGACGAGCAATATACTCTTGGCGCCATCGGGGTCAGTGGCGACACATCGGAACGCGATGAGTTTTGTGCCATCCAAGGGATCCGGGCCGTCGGCCTGGGTAGCCAGCCGGATGAACCGGACCCGGATTGGCACGCGTCAAAACTATAATATTTCGAGCCCATGC
>CAJWVP010000156.1 GCA_913048145.1 uncultured Rhodospirillaceae bacterium | reverse complement strand
CCGCCCGGCGAGATCGCGCCGCCGCCTCGGCCGTTTTCGTCGTCGTCGTCGCCCTGTTTTTTTTTTAGTGAAAGGTCCGAAGCCTTCGCCGCCTCCTTCTCGTCCGCGCGCGCTTTCCTGCGCGCGGCGGCGCTCCGCTTGCCGGCGCCCGCGGCGCCACCCTCCTCCGAGGAGGTCACCTTCCCCTGATACACGCGCCAAGAGTCCGTGCACAGGTCGGCGACGAAGCCGGCGTTGTGCGACACCGTCAACACGCCCCCCTTGAACTCGCGCAGCGCCGCCGTCAGCGCCGCGAGGGTCTCGTTGTCCAGGTAGTTCGTGGGCTCGTCCAGCGCGATGACGTGCGGCTTGGTCCACATCGCCGCGGCCAGAACAGGGGGGCGGCGTCGATGTCGCCCTTGGCGCGCTGTCCCGCTACGACGACCACAAGGCCGAAGCGCCTTCCCACAGCCATCTAGTCACCGTAAACTGACATTTCGATTTCAAAGAACGGGCCTGCGAAGATGGAACCGCCGGCGTCAGAGCCCCGCGTCCTTCGAATTGCGCCACCGGATCAACTCATCTGGAACGGCCAGGCCTATCCGTGTGCGCTCGGCAAGGGCGGCATCCGCGACGATAAGCGCGAAGGCGACGGCGCGACACCTGTTGGCCGCTTCTCTCTACGGCGGCTTTTCTATCGCTCGGACCGACTGCCGGCCCCGGAAACGGGCCTGATCGTCCAGGCTCTGAGGCCCGAAGACGGATGGTGCGACGATCCCACCCACGGCGCCTACAATCAATTGATCACCCGGCCGTTTTCAGCAAGCAATGAACAGTTGTGGCGTGTCGACCATGTCTACGATTTGATCGTCCAGGTCGGCTTTAACGACGATCCTATCCGCGCCGGCCATGGCAGTGCCATTTTCATTCACATCGCGCGGCCCAATTACGTGGCGACTGAAGGCTGCGTAGCGCTCCGCCACAATCATTTGCTTGAGATTCTTCGCGGTTGTGGGCCGGAGACGGCCCTCGCTATTCCGGCGCCGGCCTGAGTTGCGGGCGCTGACCAAATATGGCCGTGCCGACCCGCACATGGGTGGCGCCGAACCGCACAGCGGTCTCGAAATCGCCGCTCATGCCCATGCTAATCCGATCAAGACCGCTGCGAGCCGCTATTTCGGCCAGCAGGCCGAAGTACAGACCGACCTCCTCATCGGCGGGCGGAATGCACATAAGGCCAACGATTGGCAGGTCCATCGTGTCACGGCATTCCGCGATAAAACCATCCGCCTCGCGGGGCCGTATGCCCGCTTTCTGAGGCTCTTCGCCGATGTTAATTTGAATGAAGCACTCCACCTGGCGGCCCTGGGCGTCAAACTCACGAGCCAGGGCCTGAGCTAGTTTTAGCCGGTCGAGGGTTTGGATTCCATGGTACAACTGGACGGCGCGCTTGACCTTGTTCGACTGCAGCGGGCCGACAAGATGCAGTCGCACGTCCGGCGCGCCCTCGAGCAGCGCGGGCCATTTGGCTTCGGATTCCTGGACCCGGTTCTCGCCAAACAGGCGTTGTCCGGCGGTGATGGCATCGGCAATTCGGTCCGCGCCATGGGTCTTGCTGATGGCGACCAACGCAACGGTTTCTGGGTCGCGGCCTGCTGCGTGCGCTGCCTCATCAATCCTGGTCTTGACGGCGCGAAGATTTTGGAGAATGTCTGCTGGGCTTGAATTTTCTGCCGTCATCATGAACGTCACCTCTTGATCGTGAGCGAATGCCCGACACGCTAACAGACCTAGTCCGAACCCTCAATTTGACCTTCGGGCCATCTGGCCCGGAACCGCGCTGGCCGCCGCCCAGCGGCGCCCGACGACTGCCGCGAGCATTTGTAATGTCGGATTGGGAACGCATGCCGGACCCAGTCGCCGTGTTGGATGCTTTGCCGTGTAACATCGCCATGATTTTTCGCCACTACAAGGATCCCGATCGGGTGGCGCGCGCCCACGAAGTGGTCAGCCGAGCCCATCAACTGGGTATCCAAGTTCTGGTAGCGGGTGATCCGCGGTTAGCCCGACGTGTCGGCGCCGATGGCGTCCATCTGCCTGGCCACCTGCTTCGTCGGCGTGTCTTTTCCCGTCTTGCGGCGATACGGCCCGACTGGCTCATTACAGCAGCCGTTCATGACCAACGCGAGTTGACCAGGGCCACAGGCGCACAGGTCGATGCGGTAATGGTCTCACCGGTCTTCTCCACAACCACGCGCGTTCAGCGCCAGGCCTTGGGTGTGATTGGCCTCAGGCGGATGACCGCCTCCGCAAGGATGCCCGTTTTCGCCCTCGGCGGGCTCAATACTAGTATGTTACCGCGGCTCAGGCCATGCGGCGCCGCCGGGTTCGCGGGGGTTGGAGAGTTCCTGCGCCAGCATTGACACAATGCTCAGGCAAGTGCATGTGAACTTGGCGAATCCGTGGAATCCGATATAGTACACGTCGATTGAGTCCTCGGCTTCTCAACTTATGACGGAATTTAGCTATGTCATTGTTTCGGTTATCGTTTCTAGCGCCGTTTTTGATTGGCGTTATCGCGTTGGCGGGATGCGAAAGTTTTGAGGCTGGCGATTCGTCAGCCGCCGAGGACGGCTTTGGTCCTGAGTACAGCGACAAACGGAAAACCGTTTTTGGCGATGGCGGTCTTACTATTTTTGGCGATGAAGAGCCAAGTAACGACGGCGGCGTCAACGTCTTTCTCTGGCGCGCGTCACTCGATACGGTGTCGTTCATGCCGGTAAATTCCGCCGACGTGTTTGGGGGCGTGATCCTCACGGACTGGCACTCATCCGCGGAGGCACCAAATGAACGCTTCAAGTTAAACGTCTACATCCTTGGTCGGGAGCTGCGTGCCGACGGTTTGCGCGTTACTGTGTTCCGTCAGATCTTTACACGCAACGGTCAGTGGGCAGACGCGGCTTTACCGGCGGAAACGAAAACGAAAATTGAAGATTCCATTCTCACGCGCGCCCGGCAATTGCGGAACGCAGCAATCCTCCAGAAGAAACAGTAGGCATTTAGCCTGGATCTGGAGGACCGAAGAGGCCCACGACCTTCCAACGAACCCCGAACCCACACAACAAGTTACGATGATCGACAAATATGGCACGCTATAACCATAAGATGACGGAAGCTAAATGGCAGAAGGTATGGGAGGACCGCGGCTGCTTTCAGGTCCATGAGGACCCGGAACGGCCGAAATACTATGTCCTTGAGATGTTTCCCTATCCGTCCGGCCGTATCCATATGGGGCACGTCAGGAACTATACCCTCGGCGATGTCATCGCCCGCTACAAGAAAGCGCGAGGATTCAACGTTCTACATCCCATGGGCTGGGATGCGTTTGGCCTACCGGCGGAAAACGCCGCCATCGAGAACAAAGTCCATCCCGGCAAGTGGACCCGCGAGAACATTTCCGAAATGCGGCGGCAATTAAAATCCATGGGCCTGTCCTATGATTGGACGCGCGAATTCGCCACGTGTGAACCCGAATACTACCGTCATGAACAGAAGATGTTTTTAGATTTCTTGGAAGCCGGGTTGGCCTATCGAAAGGAGTCCTTGGTGAATTGGGATCCGGTAGAGAACACGGTCCTAGCCAACGAACAGGTCGTCGACGGCAAGGGTTGGCGGTCCGGCGCCGTGGTCGAGAAACGCAAATTAGCCCAGTGGAACCTCAAGATTACGGCCTTTGCCGAAGAGCTTCGGGCCGATCTTCAGGAATTGGAGCGCTGGCCGGACAAGGTCAGGATCATGCAGGAAAACTGGATTGGGCGGTCCGAGGGTGCCTATGTCCGGTTCCCAATCAGTGGGCGCGATCAGGGTCTACAGGTCTATACGACGCGGCCCGATACCCTGTTTGGTGCCAGTTTCTGCGCTGTTTCCGCCAACCACCCCATCGCCCTTGCCTTGGCTGGATCCAACGCAGAGCTGGCCACTTTCATCGCCGAATGCAATCGCATGGGCACTAGCGAGGCCGCAATAGAGACCGCGGAGAAACTGGGTTTCGATACCGGCTTAAAGGCGCGCCATCCCTTGGCTGAGGATTGTGAGCTACCCATCTACGTTGCCAATTTCGTGCTCATGGAGTACGGCACAGGCGCCATCTTCGGTTGTCCCGGGCATGATCAGCGCGATTTGGATTTTGCCCGCAAGTACGGGTTAAATGTAGTTCCCGTGGTCGCGCCGCAGGGCGCAGACGCCGCCGTATTTGAAATCGCCGACGAAGCCTATGTCGGCGATGGGACGATGGTTAATTCCGACTTCCTGGACGGTCTTGGCGTGGACGAGGCCAAGTCGACGGTGATCAAACGCCTTGAGGCGCTCGGTGCCGGCGAGAGCGCGGTAAACTATCGCCTTCGCGATTGGGGCGTGTCGCGCCAGCGCTATTGGGGCTGCCCCATTCCGGTGATCCATTGCGACGATTGCGGCGTGGTGCCTGTGCCCGCCGAAGATTTGCCGGTGGTTCTGCCCGAAGACGTAAATTTGGATGAACCAGGGAACCCTCTGGCGCGCCACACCACCTGGAAGCATGTGGATTGTCCTGCCTGCGGTAAGCCAGCAGAACGTGAAACGGATACCTTCGATACATTTTTTGAGTCGTCATGGTATTACGCGCGCTTCGCATCGCCCCAAGTTGACGACATTGGGTTCACCAAGTCGGCTGCCGATTACTGGCTTCCGGTGGACCAATACATTGGTGGCATCGAGCACGCTGTGCTGCATCTTCTGTATTCCCGGTTTTTCACCCGCGCCCTTCGCAAATGCGGATACCTGGATATTGACGAACCGTTCGCCGGCTTGTTGACCCAAGGCATGGTCTGTCATGCTACATATCGGGACGATGATGGCAATTGGCTGCTCCCGGACACCGTTGTGACCAACGATCAGGATGCACTGGTCCATCACCAGTCTGGCGTTGGCGTCACCCGTGGCCGTTCGGAGAAGATGAGCAAATCCAAAAAGAACGTCGTCGACCCGGAACACATTATCAGGGCCTACGGGGCTGACACGGCGCGTTTGTTCATGCTCTCAGACAGTCCGCCAGATCGCGATCTGGATTGGACCGATTCTGGCGTCGAGGGGGCATGGCGGTATCTCAACCGGCTTTGGCGTTTGGTTGAGAATTTGGATGCCAGTGCCGCTGAGGCGTTGGATTTGGACGCCTTGAATTTGGCGACCCTGGACGTTCTTCGTCTAGCGCACAAGACCATTGGTTCCGTCTCCGCCGACCTGGACCGGTTCCACTTCAACAAGGCGGTTGCGCGCCTGCGCGAGCTGACAAATGGTATTGACGGCCTGGAGCGCGCGGCGCCCGGCGTCACGTCCGTGCGCCTAGAGGCGGTGGGCATTCTGGTGCAGTTATTGGCGCCGATGTTGCCGCACTTGGCCGAAGAAATGTGGGCCGCGATGGGGCACGAAACGCTCCTGGCCAACACCCCATGGCCTGAAGCTAATCCCGTGCTTATCCGAGATAATACGGTTACTGTTGCAGTTCAGGTCAACGGCAAACTGCGAGGCACGTTGGAATTGTCTATGGATTGCGCCAATGACGACGCAGAGGCTGCGGCCCTAGCCTTGGATGCGGTGATGGCCGCGATGAAGGGCAAGGCTGCGCGAAAGATCATTATCGTCCCCAATCGGATTGTGAACATTGTCACATAATTTTACGCCCGTCATCCTGGCCTGCTGGATCACGGCAGGTTGCGGATTCCAACCCCTTTTGGGAGCCCACAAGCACAACCCGGCCGTCAACGAATTTGCCTACGTCCACGTGGCGCCCATCAAAGACCGTATTGGACAACAACTGCGCAACGAACTGCTGCATCAGCTGCACGCTTCCGCCCCGCAAAATCGTGCCAAGTACAAGTTGGTGTCGACCTTGCGCGAGGGTACGCAGACCCTCGCCGTGCGGAAGAGCGCCTTCGCCACCCGCGCCAATCTGACGGTAACGGCAAACTTCCATCTGATGGCCGACGGCAACGATACGCCGGTTCTATCGGCGATAGTGACGACGACCGTCAGTTACAACATTCTTAGTTCGGAATTTGCTACATTAAGCGCCCGGAACAACGCTCAAGAGCGGGCGATCAAATCACTGGGCAAGAGCATCGTGGTTCGCCTTGCTGTCTTTTTCAATCGCCAGTAACAACCGTAGGGGCGCCGGTGAAAGTTAATCCGGAGCAGATCGTCAACCGCCTGGCCAATGGAGCGAAGGGGTTTTCGGCGGCCCTGCTTTTCGGTCCGGATCAGGGACTGATCTCGGAAACCGTTGCCCGCAGCGTCGCGGCCATTGCCGGCGAACCAGCCGATCCCTTTCTCATCGCCGAGGTCACCCCGGCCCAATTGAAGGGAGATGAGGCGTTGCTTTCCGACGAACTGAGCGCCCTACCTATGGTGGGCACTCGCAAGATCATCGTCATCCGCCGAGCCACGGACACCATTGTCAAGATTGTCGAAGCCGCCCTGGTAATCCCAGATGCGCCAAACTTTCTCTTGATCGAAGCCGGCGAACTATCGCCCCGCTCCAAACTGCGCAAGGCATTCGAAGACGCCAAAAATGCGGTCGCAGCCGGTTGCTATGCCGACGACCGCCACAACCTGGAACAGATTGTGCGCCATGTGATGGATTTGCGGGAGGTCCGCATCGGGCCGGAAGCGGTCCAAGAGCTGTTGTCCCGGCTCGGTAACGACCGAATGATCAGCCGCGGCGAGATCGAGAAACTCGCCCTGTACGCGGGGGACCGCGGAGAGATCCGGGTCGACGACGTAATCGCCACGGTCGGCGACAATGCCGCTCTGTCCATTGATAATGTGATCTTCGATACTGCGGATGGCGACACCCGCGCCGCCGATCAGGCCTTAGCCCACGCGCTCGCCAATGGCGTGGCGCCGGTACA
>CAJWVP010000155.1 GCA_913048145.1 uncultured Rhodospirillaceae bacterium | reverse complement strand
TGCCGCGGATATCCCAGGCGTCGCCCGCGGCGATCTGATAAAGTAGCAGGCGTCGGTTCCGGTCTGACGTGTTTTTGGCCGAGCCGTGGACGGCGCGCACGTGATGGAAGCTACATGCGCCAGCTGGGCCCGTGACCATTTCGGCGGGGCTCACGTCTAGGCCTGCCGCTTCGATGTCAAAGCCGCCGACGAAGCGACCGTCCTGATGGTGGTCGAAGGTTGGACCTTTGTGGGAGCCTGGGACGATCATCAATGGGCCATTCTCTGGTGCCATGTCGTCGAGCATGACACCCACGGCCAAAACGTCGTCATTTGTGTGCGGATAGAAGGCCCAGTCCTGATGCCATTCTACCGGCGATCCATAGTCGGCGGCCTTCATATTCAGTTTCGAACCATGCAGTCGCAGGTTCGGGCCGAGCAAAGCGCTAAGGACGGCGATCAGGTTTGGTTTATTAAGCATTTCTTCGAAGACAGGATGACTGGCAACGACGTTCTTAATCCGCCTTACGCGCGGGTGATCCGGGGTGTGGCTGGGCTCCAGGTCCAACACATCCGTGTGTTCCTTAGCACCGCGCGCAGTGTCGATAAGTTTGTCTAGGGCATCGCGCATACGCTGGACGTCGCTCGGGGAGTAGATGTTTTCGACGATGATGAAGCCCTTGTCCTGATATGTGGCAACCTCTGCGTCGCTCAGACGCACGTCCTCTGTTGTTCCGATCTCGGCATAATCTGGCATCAAGTTACTCCTAGTTTAGGCCCTATCTTATTATCGTTTTATCGTTTCATCTTAAAGAAATTAGTCCGGAAACTGGGTGCGGATTAAGTGGACGATGCCCAAGGTTTTCCCAAGCTGGGACTGGAACGCTGATCCGGCATCGTTCAGATCGCGGTTGGCCAATGCCACAATGATGGCTTCGTGTTCATTGATGTCGACTTCCCGACGGCTCGATTTGTCATGATAGAGCCCGTGGGTACGGCCGTAGTGACCTCGTCAATCACGTATCAGCCGCCAAAGCCTAGCAACGTGGGCGCGCTCGACATAATTATGGTGGAACTGATTGTTGGCGACCAAGCTTCATCTTATTTGGATCTCCGGAGGATCTTGTGGCACTAATTGAAACGCTTGATGATAGTGTCATACAGCTTTAATGGAGGGATAATCATGCCTAAGAAATTGGCGGCTACCGATATGATTAGCGCGTTAGCATTGCTGGCACCTGCCAGCAGTGCGACGAGCGAAGGCTTCTAGTTGATGGCCATCATATTCGCTCTCTTCGACGGATTTGCGTGAATCTATGAGTGGGACACGAAAGAAGCCGCAAAAGCTTCGTTCACATCGTTGGTACGGTGCCACGGACCTGCGTTCCTTTGGGCACCGGTCCCGAACCATGCAAATGGGCTACGACACGGAGGATTGGTCGGGTAAGCCAATTATCGGGATAATCAACACTTGGTCCGACATTGCCCACTGCCACACACACTTCAAGGATCGCGTAGAACATGTGAAGCGCGGCATCCTTCAGGCCGGCGGCTTCCCCATCGAATTACCGGCCATCTCGCTTGCCGAGCCCATCGTCAAGCCGACCACCATGCTGTACAGGAATTTTCTGGCTATGGAGACGGAGGAGCTTTTGCGCTCGCACCCCGTTGATGCCTGTGTGCTTATGGGGGGCTGTGATAAGACCACGCCGGGGCTGACCATGGGCGCTATTTCCATGGATATTCCCGCCATCTTCTTTCCGGCCGGGCCCATGTTGAACGGCAATTGGAAAGGCCAGCGTCTGGGCAGCGGCTCCGATTCATGGAGGTACTGGGATGACTTGCGCGAAGGCAAGATGACCCAGGACGACTGGACCGAGGTAGAGGAGGGAATTGCGCGTTCCTACGGCCACTGCATGACCATGGGTACGGCATCAACTATGACCTCAATAGCCGAGACCTTGGGCTTTATCCTGCCGGGCGGCGCTTCCATTCCAGCACCCGATGCCGGCCACATTCGCCTGGCGACGCAGACCGGCCGGCGCATCGTCGAGATGGCCTGGGAAGACCTGAAGCCCAGCGACTTCCTGTCGCGTTCCTCTTTCGCGAACGCCATCGCCGCGGCCATGGCCATGGGATGTTCGACCAACGCCATTGTCCACGTCGTGGCCATGGGCCGGCGCGCCGGTTTTGACATCAGCCTGGATGACTTCGACCGTATTGGCCGCGAAGTGCCGGTAATCGCCAACATCCGTCCAAACGGCGATACTTATCTGATGGAAGATTTCTTTTACGCCGGCGGGCTGAGGGCCATGCTGAAGCGTATTGAGGCTCACTTGGACGGCGACGCCAAGACCGTCAATGGCAAGCCCATCGGTGCGAACATCGCCAAGGCTAAGGTCTATAACGACGACATCATCCGGACCGTTGACAACCCCATCTACGACTCCGGCGCGCTGGTAGTTTTGAAGGGGAACCTGGCCCCCGACGGGTGCGTGATGAAGGTTTCGGCCATGGACAACAGGTTCCTCAAGCACACGGGCCCAGCGCTGGTCTATGACGACTATCCTGCCATGAAGGCGGCCGTAAATGACGAGAACCTCGACGCTACCGCCGACCATGTGATGATCCTCCGGAACGCCGGGCCGATAGGCGGGCCGGGTATGCCTGAATGGGGTATGCTGCCGGTGCCGACAAAGCTGGTGAAGCAGGGCGTGCGCGACATGCTCCGCATTTCCGACGCGCGCATGAGCGGCACCAGCTACGGGGCCTGCGTGTTGCACGTGGCACCCGAATCCTACATCGGCGGACCGTTGGCCCTGGTGCAGACTAGCGACATGATCACTGTCGACGTAAAGAACCGTCTCATTCAGATGGAAGTCAGCGACGAGGAACTGGCACGGCGTAAGGCCGCGTGGAAGCCATTGCCGCCCCGGTTCGAACGGGGGTACGGCTGGGTCTTTTCGCGCCACATTGAACAGGCCCCGGACGGCTGTGATTTTGATTTCATGAAGACCGATTTCGGCGCGCCCGTGGCGGAGCCCGATATCTTCTAGGCAGGAGATTACGCATGACCACATCTCTCAGCGCCAAGGCCCGCGACAAGCTGATGAAGGTCTCGACGGCTACCATTTCCACCGCGCTGTTCAAGGTCGGCCTGAAGAACCAGTTCATCCAGGATGTGCGGCCCGTTTCGCCGAAGCCTTGGAACATGGTCGGCCAGGCCTACACGCTCCGCTATATTCCAGCGCGCGAGGATCTCAACCCTCTCTCCGTGTTCCAGGACCCGACCCATCCGCAGCGCGTGGGTGTGGAGGAAATTCCACCCGGGCATGTCATGATTATCGACAGTCGAAAGGACCCGCGCGCCGCGTCCGCCGGATCTATCCTCGTGACCCGGATGATGAAGCGTGGCGTCGCCGGGGTGGTCACGGACGGTGGGTTCCGGGACGCACCCGAAATCGGACAGATGGACATCCCGTCCTACCATAACCGCCCCTCTGCGCCGACCAATCTGACCATCCACCAGGCCATCGAACTGAACGGCCCCATCGGCTGCGGCGACGTGGCCGTGTTTCCCGGTGATGTGATTGTTGGTGATCAAGAAGGGGTCATCGTAATTCCGCTGCACATGGTCGACGACATCGCCCACGAGTCGACGGAGATGACGGCCTTCGAGGATTTTGTCACCGAACAGGTCAAGGCCGGCGCGGCGGTCATTGGGCTTTACCCGGCTACGTCGGAAAAGGCCCAGGCGGACTACGCCGCTTGGCGGGAGAAGACGGGTCGCTAGGCCGCTCGGCCCGCAAATATCATCGTCAGAGGCCCTGATATACCTTTTGAGGCTTGGGTGACGGGGGCAGGCGGTTACACTGCGCCCGAGTCTTAGGCTCAGAGAGGGGGGAATACCACGCCATGACCATTGTCGATACCATCGCTGATCTTTCCAATTTCTCGCAGAGTCAGGTCGTCCGGAAGACCGTGACAACCTCATCGGGCGGCATCGTTGCCGCGCAGCACCGCGTGGCCGCAATGGCCGGTGCTGCGGCCCTGGCCGAGGGCGGTAACGCCGTTGATGCGGCCATCGCCACGTCCTTCTCAATCGGCGTCGCCGAGCCCTGGATGAGTGGCCCAGGAGGTGGCGGCGCGATGATCGTCTATAAGGCCGACACGAACGAGACCTCGGTCATCGACTTCAACATGCGCTCGCCCGCCGGCCTCGACCCGGCTGACTTCCCCCTCACCGACGGCGTTGCTGACGACCTTTTCCCCTGGACCCGGGTGGAGGGGGACCGCAACCTGAAGGGCCCATCGGCCATTGCCGTGCCAGGCCTAGTGGACGGTATGGCCACGGCGCACGCAAAGCACGCCACCATGCCCTGGATGGACCTCCTGCAGCCCGCCATCGCGCTGGCCGAGGCTGGCCCCCGCATCGATTGGTACACTTCGTTGATGACGGTGGCCTGTGTCGCCGATCTGGCCGCCGACCCGGAAGCCAGCCGGGTGTTTCTGCGTGACGGCAACGCGCCAACAGCGCCCTGGACCGCCGTGGTTGGCGAAAGGCTCGACCTCTCGGTGGTGGCCGGGACTCTGAAACGGTTGGCCGAGGCCGGCGCCCGCGACTTTTACGAAGGGGACCTGGCCCGATCCATCGCCGGCGACGTGCAACGCTTGGGCGGCAGCCTACGCCTTGGCGATCTGCAGAACTATCACGCCCGGGAGATGGCCCCGCTAATCTACAATCACGGCGACGCTGAGCTGCGCCTATCGCCGGAGCTGACGGCCGGCTCCACCATGGCGGCGGCCCTGAACGGCGTTGACCTTGAACGCTATGCGCAGACCCCTGGTGAGCCCGTCGCCGCAGACTTCCGTCAGCTTGCGCGGGCCATCCACGTCGCCCAGGACGCACGACTGGGCGCCATGGGCGACGTGGATGGCGCGCGTGCGCAGACCTGCACCACTAGTTTCTCGGTCGTTGACAAGTGGGGTAACATGGTGGTGGTGACCCAGACCCTGCTGTCAATTTTCGGGTCCAAGGTGATGTTGCCAGCAAGTGGGATTTTGATGAACAACGGGATTCTCTGGTTTGATCCGGAACCGGGGCGCCCCAATTCGCTCGCCCCAGACAAGCGCTGCCTCACCAACATCTGCCCGGTGATCGGCGTCGACGGGGGACGGATGTTCAGCCTCGGCGCATCGGGAGGGCGCAAGATTATGTCGGCGGTTCTGCAACTGACCTCGTTTCTGACCGACTTCGGCATGAGTTTGGAGGATGCCTTCCACCAGGGCCGCATCGACTGCAGCTTGGCCGATCAGGTGATCGTCGACGAGGCCTTGCCCGAAGACGTAGCCGCCGCGATCGCCCAGGACTGCCCGGCTGTGCGCACCAAACGCACGGTTTACCCCTACGCTTTCGCCTGCCCGAGTGGCGTGTTGCGCGACGGCGATCAAAACCAGGGGATCACGGAGATCTCATCACCCTGGGGGGATGCGGTGAGTGAGGAGCAGGTGGGCGGTCAGTTGCATGAACGTCGCCCTGGTTAAACATCAGGTTTTTGTGTATGAGCAATCGGACGGAACCGAACTAACGACCTCGACAATGCCATTGTAGCGATCATCGAACTGAGTTGTCGTTTCACCTCTCTTCAAGCTTACGGTTGCTTGCCGGAATTAGTAATTAAGTGCATAAAACCAATAATTTAGAATAAAATTCCTTGTCAGATTATAACCCACGCCATCCACGTTGATATTACGGTTCTAACGTTTTTCCTGTCCCACGAAAAGGCACCTAGGATGCCAGCAGGGTATTCTTCAGAGGGCCTAAAAATATCTTAGAAAAATTCAGGACCGTCTAATGGCTACAAAACATCCAAAAGCTATATTATAATATCGAGATGATGCATAAGCTGCTGCCCATTCTTTGCGTAGTTCTCCTTGTCGTGGGATGTCAGACCACGCATTTGGACGATTCTGTGTCAACTCAGGTCAATGGCTCGGTTAGTTCTAATGATCGCTTTAACGTGGCTAAAGGCCAGTATGTTGGCGAATACAAAGACGGTAAAAGAGATGGGCAAGGCACCTACATATTTTCCAACGGAGATAAATACGTTGGTGAATTTCAAGATGGTCAAAGACAAGGCCAGGGCACATTAACTTTTGCTAATGGAAACGAGTTCATTGGTGAATTTAAAGACAACAAAAAACATGGTCCAGGTACATTTCGATTTGCTGATGGCAGCGAATACGTTGGTGAATTTAAAGACGATAAAATACATGGCCAAGGCACATTTAGATTTGCTAATGGGGACAAATATATTGGTACGTTTGAAGCGAGCAAGAAGCACGGTAAAGGTACCTATGTATATAAAAGTGGGGATAAATATATTGGCGAATTTAAAAATGGGAAAAGGCATGGCCACGGCTCCTTCATCTCTGCCGAAGGAGGCTAAATATTTTATTCTTTGGTGTATTTCTATATAATTTAAAGCGTGATTATTCTTTTGATGGAGAACGCTACCCTAGATGTCTAATTGAGTTTCACTAATTTTTTTTGCCAAAGATTTAAAATTCTTTGGTCTCAGGTCGGGCAACGCGAACTCCATAATTGTTTGACGTTCATGACTTTTAATAGAACGGTCATATCTTTTGTCGTAATGCGATTGAAGAAGAACGTTTGCAAGAGATATCCAGTCTTGCTTCGCACTCAAATTTTGACATTCCTCTGCGACTGTATGTAATCCAGAGTTTTCCAGAAGCCGGAAAAGTGCAAACAAGCCTTCCTGATTGGTCTTAATGTTTACATAATCTTTCAATAAATAATTAGCGCGTTTAGATCGATCGGATGTCACTAAGATTTGAGGTGCGTTTTGCATAGCTTTCCACAATGGGCTCGGAATCTGTACATTCCCAATTTTTGAGCTCTCTGCCTCAATAAAAACGGGATTTTCAAATTTAAGACTCTTAATTTTATTGCATAATAATGTTTCA
>CAJWVP010000154.1 GCA_913048145.1 uncultured Rhodospirillaceae bacterium | reverse complement strand
CGCTATAACTAAGAAAAACACTATACCGTCTTCTTGCCCGTCGTGACCGGAAACTAATTCGTCAAAAGCGGATTTGCCGAAACCAGTCGTCGATTTTTTGTCTGGGACACTCGCACCGAAGCTCATCATATTATCGTCATTATCATCTCCACCGCCCATGCCACCGGCACCTCCACCAGTACCGTTGGAATCATCCCACTTGCCCGTAACGAACTTGTTTCGCAAGGTCTCGAGGAGGCAGTCTTCTTCGTCGTCAAGCCAAATGGACACATCAAAATCATTGCTGATGTTGTCTGCATCGGTTCCCTCCGGTTCCTCAAATCTGGAAGAATCCTCCTCCCCGAGCGTGCTCGATATTCCTCCAGTCAAGTCACCGGTTGCGTCGTCGCTGCCACCCTCTTCAGATCTCGAATTCTTCTTGATCTTGAAAAATTCTTCATCGTCAGATGACTCCTCGCCATCCGAAGCGGAGGCTTGCTCGTCCTCGCTAACAATGTTGGCTCTCTTCGGAACGCCATAAATCATCTCTTGGAGATTGAGATGCGAAGCCTCTCGTCCGAGGTAGGACTCGGCAGCCTTTCGAGCCAGGTTGGTCTTCCAAAGAGCCCCAACAGCAGAAGAATCCTGCTCGGCTTCGCCTCCACTATCATCGTCGTAACCTTCATCGCCACCGAAGCCATCATTCTCGCCATCATCGGCAAGATCGGCACCGCCGGCGGCACCGGCTACGTCATCGAGTACGCCGGTCAGGCGATTCGAGATTTGTCCATGGAAGGCCGCATGACGGTCTGCAATATGACCATTGAGGGCGGCGCTCGTGCCGGCCTTATCGCGCCGGATGAGACGACCTTCGAATACATCAAGGGCAAGCCTATGGCGCCAAAGGCCGGCCAGTATGAGGCGGCCGTGAACTTCTGGAAGACCCTGCCTTCAGACGAGGGTGCGACCTACGATAAGGAAGTTACCCTGGACGTTTCCGAGATCGTTCCGCAGGTCACGTGGGGCACGTCGCCCGAAGACGTCGCGCCGATCACCGGCAAAGTTCCGTCGCCAGGCGATTTCGAAGATCCGCTGAAGCAGGAAGCCGCGCAAGTAGCCCTTGATTACATGGGGCTCACCGCCGGTACGCCGATGATCGAAATTCCTATAGACGTGGCGTTCATCGGTTCGTGCACGAACGGCCGCATCGAAGACATCCGCGCTGCTGCCGCCGTGGCCGAAGGCCGGAAGGTTGCCGACGGCGTTCAGGCGCTCGTCGTGCCAGGTTCAGGTTTGGTCAAGGAGCAGGCCGAGGAAGAGGGGCTCGACAAGATCCTGACCGAAGCCGGCTTCGAATGGCGCGAGGCAGGATGCTCTATGTGCCTGGCTATGAACGACGATCGGTTGGAGCCGGGCCAGCGTTCGGCGTCCACGTCGAACAGAAACTTCAAGGGTCGCCAAGGCTTCGGTGGTCGTACGCACCTCGTCAGCCCAGCCATGGCCGCCGCCGCCGCAGTGACCGGCAAGCTTTTCGATGTGCGTGATTTGATGGACTAAGAGGTAGAGGACTTATGGAAAAATTCACCAGGTTGACGGGCGTCGCCGCGCCTATGAACATGATCAACGTCGACACGGATATGATCATCCCCAAGCAATTCCTTAAGACCATCAAGCGTTCTGGCCTTGGCCAGCATCTGTTCGACGAAATGCGCTTCAATCGTGACGGCTCAGAAGTGGAGGACTTCGTTCTCAACAAGCCGGCCTACCGGAAAGCGTCCATTCTGGTCGCTGGCGACAACTTTGGTTGCGGCTCGTCACGCGAGCACGCACCTTGGGCGCTGTTGGATTTTGGCATCAAGTGCGTGATCTCCACGAGCTTCGCCGACATCTTCTACAACAACTGCTTCAAGAACGGCATCCTGCCCATCAAGGTCTCGAAAGAACAGTTGGATGCCCTCATGGACGACGCCGAACGTGGCGCCAACGCGACTTTGAGCGTTGATCTGGAGAACCAGGTAATTCAGGGCCCGGACGGCGGCGAGATCAAGTTTGAGATTGACGAGTTCAAGCGCCATTGCCTGCTGAATGGCCTTGATGACGTTGGCCTCACCATGCAGGTGAACGACAAGATCGACAACTTCGAGGACCAGCAGAAGGCCGGGCAACCCTGGCTGTATGCGGCTGAGTAATTAGTTATTCCCCTCAACCCTCCGGTTTTGCAGACCCTTACATCTCTCCAAGTGAGAGGGGATTGGGTTCGTCCTCTCCTTCCCTGGGGAGAAGGACAGGATGAGGGGAATTAAGGATTAAGAGGGATACGTACAATGGCTGCCAACAAGAAACTGCTTTTCCTGCCGGGTGACGGCATCGGCCCGGAAGTCATGGGCCAGGTCCGTAAGGTCATCGACTGGCTCGACAACCGTCGCCATGTGTCCTTCGATCTGGACGAAGACCTGGTCGGTGGCGCGGCCATCGACACCCATGGCACATCCTTGACCGATGCGACCTTGGACAAGGCCATGAATGTGGACGCCGTTCTATTGGGCGCCGTCGGCGGACCCAAGTGGGACAACGTCGCTCGTGATATCCGCCCGGAAGCTGGGCTCCTTACGCTTCGTAAGGACATGGATCTGTTCGCCAATCTACGCCCAGCCAACTGCCTGCCGGCCATGGCCGAAGCGTCCAGCCTGAAGGAAGATGTGGTGTCTGGGCTGGATATCCTGATCGTCCGCGAAAGCACCGGGGGTGCGTACTTCGGCCAGCCAAAGATGATTGAGGATATTGAAGGTGGCCAGCGCGCTGTTGACACGCAGGTTTACACCACCGCCGAGATCGAACGGGTCTGCCGCGTTGCCTTTGACCTGGCCGGCAAGCGGAACGGCAAGCTGCATTCCGTGGAGAAGGCCAACGTTATGGAGACGGGCGTCTTGTGGCGTCAGGTCGCCACCGAGATCGGCAAGGAGTTCCCGGAGATTGAGCTGGAACACATGTATGCCGACAACTGCGCCATGCAGTTGGTCCGTGCGCCGAAGCAGTTCGACGTCATTGTCACCGACAACCTGTTCGGTGACATTCTCTCCGATTGCGCGGCCATGCTGACCGGATCGCTTGGAATGTTGCCGTCCGCGACCCTCAGTGGTGCGGATCAGAGCGGTCGCCGCCGCGCAATGTACGAACCGGTGCACGGCTCTGCCCCTGACATCGCCGGTGAGGACAAGGCCAACCCGCTGGCAACCATCCTGTCCTTCGCCATGATGCTCCGCTACAGCTTCGGCGACGGCAACAACGCTGATCTCATCGAGGATGCGGTGAAGAATGCGCTAGCTCGGGGCATCCGCACGGGCGATATCATGCAAGACGGCATGGAACTGGTTTCGTGCTCCCAGATGGGGCAGGCGCTAACGGAGGAATTGGATAAACTCGCCGTCTGAGTATTCCCACTGAACCCTCAAAACCGCGGCTCGCTCTCGGGTTACGGTTTTGTATTGCGCGAATTCCATGACCGGATTTTAGGGCCCCATTAGCACGTTGATCCCCTTGTCCATATCCGCGACGCATGCGACGCAACGGATCCCTCGCAAGGGAGGCCAAGGCATAGGCGCGTGATTTTTTGATTGTGTCGAACTTACAGCCCGCTGGCTTCTGGCGGGGGGTTTGTTTTTGGAGCAGGTCAATGATAACGGCAACGAACACGATCACGCCAGCCTTCAGCTTGAAGACATCGGTCAGCGAAGCGGAATGGTAGCGGATTCATGCGCTCCTCTGTCGTGCCCTGTTCGACGGCGACCCAGCTTATGACGGGGACCATCTGGACAACTGAAACACCGGCTGCCGGCTTTGTTTGCGAAAGGTGGCCTCGCGGGCATGCCTCGGATCCAGTTCAACCATCCCGTCTGGGCGATCATCCGCTTGGTCGCCGTCGACCCAGAACGACCAGGCTTTGGTTACGTTGCGGTAATGATGAAGATGGCCGAGGGGTTTATCTATGAGTAGGACTGGCGCCAGGTGCGCTTGCACGCCAAGTCGGACGCCATTGGGCTCTGCTGGCGCTAAGGCTACCGGGAGGTCCGTTGGGACGAACTGCCCCAGGACCCGAAGGGCATTAACATGGATAAGCATCTATGAGGTGGTTGTCCCTTGCGTTTTGGCGCGGAAGGGCGTAATCCTCCGGCGAACGGTTGAGCGAGGCAGCGATGTTTGTACCGACGACCAAAACTAAGGAAATCAAAACCACGCGCTGAGCGCGGGCCGGACTTCTTTTTTCACATTGGAACGGGCCCGCGAGAAAAACGTGGGCCTTCGTCGTTTCTGGCGCCGGGTTCTGCGACAGCCATCGGGGCTCAAGAGACGAGAACGACGAGACTGAGGAGAAAAAAATGGGGTATACGGTTGCCGTCATGGGCGCAACGGGGAACGTGGGCCGCGAGCTGCTCTCGATCCTGGCGGAACGGGAATTTCCTGTCGAAGAGGTCATCGCATTGGCCTCAAGCCGTTCCGTGGGCCGCGAAGTTTCCTTTGGCGAGGATGATGTCTTGAAGGTGGAGAACTTGGACGAGTTTGATTTCACAGGTGTCGATATCGTGCTGTCGTCACCCGGAGCATCTGTATCGTCTAAGTACGCGCCGATCGCCGCTGAGGCTGGGGCCGTAGTCATCGACAATACCTCCTACTTCCGCATGGATCCGGACGTGCCGCTGGTGGTGCCGGAAGTGAACCCGGGTGCCATCGCCGACTACAAGAAGCGCGGGATCATCGCCAATCCGAATTGTTCAACTATTCAGATGGTGGTGGCCCTGAAGCCGCTCCATGATTTGGCCGAGATCAAGCGAGTTGTCGTTTCGACCTACCAGTCCGTCTCCGGCGCCGGCAAGTCGGGCATGGATGAGCTATTCAACCAGACGCGTGGTATTTTCGTCAACGAGCCGACGGAAAGCCACCGCGAGAATTTTTCCAAGCAGATCGCGTTCAACTGCATCCCGCATATCGACAAGTTCATGGATGACGGCTCGACGAAGGAAGAATGGAAGATGGTTGTTGAGACCAAGAAGATTCTTGATCCGGACATCGCCGTGTCGGCGACCTGCGTGCGCACGCCCGTGTTCGTTGGCCATGCTGAAGCCGTCAATATCGAGTTCGACCGTCCGGTCACCGAAGGTCAGGCTCGCGACGTGCTGCGCGCCGCGCCAGGGGTAACGGTCATCGATCATCGGCTTGACGAAGGCTATGTGACGCCGCAGGAATGTGCCGGCGAAGACGCCGTATTCGTCAGCCGCATCCGCAAGGATCCGTCCATCGAGAACGGTCTCAACATCTGGGTCGTATCGGACAATCTGCGCAAGGGCGCGGCGTTGAATACGGTCCAGATCGCCGAGACCCTTGTGCAATCTTTCTTGCAGAAAGCCGCTTAAGCTCTTTCAACTCGTTGATCCCTTGCCGCCTCTGTGAGACCCTAAAGAGACACAGGAGCGGCAAGGGTCGCCCCATTCCGTGTGTGTGACAAATGGAGGCCCTGGCCATGGCCAAGATTCATATCCAATTTACCTTGTTCTCGGCGTTCTATTCACCACTGATTTCCTCCATGTCGGGGGGCTTTCTTAAAGAAGAAGGCCTAGAGTATGAATGGTCTGTGGCGCCAGTGGGCAAGTCGGCCATTGAATCGCTGATGGACGGTTCCGCCCATGTGGTCCAGACAGCGCCCAGCCAGTCCTTCGGGCCGCTCAGCAAGGGTGAGATAACGGCCTGGACCCATTTCGCCCAGATCAACGAAATGGACGGCTTCTTTCTCACTGGCCGTGATGCTGACCCCGATTTCAGTTGGGATAAGCTGGAGGGTTCGGAAGTTGTCATGTTTGGCGGAGGTCAGCCGAAAGCCATGTTCATGTACGCCTGCCACAAGGCGGGCATCGACTTTGACAAGATCAAGGCGATCACGCCGGGCGGAGCGGCCGCCATTGATGCCGCCTATCGCGAGAACCAGGGTCAATACGTCCAGCAGCAGGGCCCGTTCCCCCAACAGCTTCAGGCCGACGGCGTGGGGCACGTGGTCGCCCAGGTCGGACCTCAGATTGGGCCCAATGCCTTTTCCAGCCTGGCCGCCATGCGCGACTGGTTGGGCACGGACGAGGCCGCCGCATTCGGCCGCGCCTACCGCAAGACGCGGGCGTATATGAACGAGACCCCGGCGGCTGACATCGCGGCGGCGGAGAAAGAATATTTTCCAGATATCGATGAGGCCGTGTTGGCCGATTGCATTGGCACCTACCAGAAACTTGGCTGCTGGACCTCACATCCGGAGATCACACGCGAGGCCTTCAATGTGGCCCAGGACGTGTTTGTCCATTTCGGTTCCCTGAAAGAGAAGGTCGACTACGACCAGGCCGTAGTGGCGCCGCCGGGCTGAGAATTCGGCGCGTCCAAAGCGCCTCCGTTGGCCGCTTTCAAGACCGCGGACAGTCCCTCAGAATCTGATCTTGCTTCTATACGGAACGCGCATAATGTTGATGCCGTGGAACAAGCGCGGCCGGGCGCACGGTGAATTCTCTGAAAAATTATCAATGGAAAAGAAATAATTAAATAAATGAACAAATCTTCCGGGGACGCTGAAAATGCATATTGAAACGTAAGTTTATTTTTTCATGACGGAAATTCTACAGAAGTCCCGATCCAAATTCGGCATGTTTACGAAATTCAAAATTTAATGGGCGTCGCAGAGAACCGTGGCGCCTGTTGCGTGGGCGTATACGTGGGCAATGGCAATTCTTGAAGTAGTTCGTCCGCCGATCTCTCCAACATACCAAATACATCGCTGACCGCTCTGCCTAGGGCAGCTGTCGCGGTGTTGGCATCATCCAGGACATAGCCTAGCCACAGCGCCGCCAGCACATCCCCTGCGCCCTTCACGGGCGTAGTTAGGCGGGGCGTGACGGTGGCCCAAGAGCCATCATTGTTAACCAGCACGGTCGCGAGGTCCTGACCGGCGGGTATCGATGTGGCGACGACCGTAGATGGGCCGCGCGCCATGATCGCGCGCGCAGCCGCGACTGC
>CAJWVP010000153.1 GCA_913048145.1 uncultured Rhodospirillaceae bacterium | reverse complement strand
CGAACTCAGTTCGACGACCGAAGCGGCACTGACGAAGGTGGCTGCGTGGGATCAGCATATGCGCTCTCAAACAGTATCCATGGCAACGGCCGCCAAGAGCGCCGAAGAAGCGGGTAGACTTTTGGAAGGGCAGACTCGCGATATGCGTGAAGTTATCAACGAGGCTAGTGCGCTTGTCGAGCTTCTAAAAGAGCGTCGCGGCCAGGCGGCAGTTTCTGATTTCATGCAGCAGGCGACCTTCGTAAACGAACAGTTGGAGTCGCTTGCGGTCGACATGAACCGCGTGCTCGAAACGACGATTACCGAAGACGAATTGCGTCGCTTCAGCAAGGGCGAAACCGGTATATTTGTTCGAAAGATGTTGGGTTTCCGGGAAAAAGCGAAACTCAATATCGTGCGCGACAAGTACCAGCGGGATGCGGAATTCCGCGAGTATGTTACCCGCTACCTCAATGATTTCAGCGGCCTGCTGAACCATCTAGCAAATCTTGACCAAGAGAGTATGTTGCGAACGACGTTCTTGTCGGCCGACGTCGGTAAGGTTTACATGCTGCTGTCGCGGGCACTTGGCCGCGACATGATCACCGGGTAGCCGGAGAATTACTTGGCCTGCGCGTCGGGAATTGCCGCCTGCGGAAACCAAGCTAGTTGGTCAGCCAAGCCAGCGACTTTCCCGATAACCAATAGAGTGGCACCTGTAATTTGCGCTGTAGATATGTCCTCTGCCAACCACTTTAGTGTTGTGCTCAGAACCCGTTGCTCTGGGCGCGTCCCTTGATTGATGGCAGCAGCGGGCGTTTCGGCATCAAGCCCATGGGCCATCAGTTGCTCTGTGATCTCACGAATGTTGATGAGGCCCATGTAGATGACGAGGGTGGTATCTGGATCTGCGAGGCTCTCCCAGTTGAACTTCAGTCCGTCGGTATCCTTTGTATGCCCGGTGACAAACCGCACGCTGTTGGCGAGGTCACGATGCGTCAACGGAATGCCTGCATAAGCGGTACAGCCGGTGGAAGAGGTGATCCCGGGGACTATTTCGAAGGGAACCCCGTGTTTGGCGAGGTGCAGAGATTCTTCGGCGCCGCGGCCGAAAACAAAGGGGTCCCCGCCCTTTAGCCGTAGGATCTTTCGCCCGGTCATGGCGAGGTCCACCAATAGGTCGTTGATGTCTTCCTGGGGCATGTGATGATTGCGAGCCTGCTTGCCAGCGAAGATGCGGGTAGTGCCAGGCGGTATCAGGTCCATGATCGCCGGCGAGACGAGCTTGTCATAGACAACCACATCGACCTCGCGGAACAAACGGTAGGCTTTCACCGTCAAAAGATCAGGGTCGCCTGGACCGGCGCCGACAAGGTACACGGGGCTCAGTATATGTGCCATAGCTATTGCCGAAGTCATTTCGAACTGAATTACAATGGAACAAATGTATCTTACACGACCCGAATTCTCCAGCCGTAGATAGGTTTGATCCTCTTTATTCCTATGCCTATGTTACGCGAACATGGATTGGGAAACAGCAGCGGATATGAGTGAAGAAGAAAAAGAAACGGCGGCGCCAGAAACGGAAGTGCTCAAGGGGCCTTGCAAAGATACCTTGGCGCGACGACGTAACGTGCTGGCGTATTGGCTCTATTCTGTCACGCTCATGGTAATTGCCATGGTAGTGATTGGCGGCCTTACCCGACTCACCAACTCTGGCCTATCCATGGTCGAATGGCGGCCTTTGACCGGATGGCTGCCGCCGCTCTCAGAAGCGGATTGGATGCTTGTTTTTGAAAAGTACAAGACGTCGCCCGAGTACCAAAAGATCAATTTTGGAATGTCACTGCTCGAATTCAAAGGCATATTCTGGCTGGAGTATCTTCATCGGCTCTGGGGTCGGGTGATTGGCGTTGTCTTTCTGGTTCCCTTCATTGTTTTTGTCGCCTGTGGGTGGGTTAATCGGCATCTTGGTATTCGCCTGCTTGGATTGTTCATTCTTGGCGGCCTACAAGGTGGATTGGGATGGTACATGGTGCAGAGCGGACTGCTGGACCGGCCCGACGTCAGCCAATATCGCCTTGCGGCTCATTTAGGGTTGGCGCTGGTGATCATCGCGGCATTGTTCTGGACAGCCCGTGGTCTTAGCAGGACCTACAGGGAGGGTTGGGAGTTTATCGATCCGAACAGCCTAATTGGACTGCGGCACGGTGCGTGCCTAGTGTTGCTAGCTGTGTTCGTGACGGCGTTCTCCGGTGCTTTGGTAGCTGGATTGAACGCTGGCCTTGCTTACAACACGTTTCCACTGATGGATGGAAATTGGATTCCCGAGGGCTTGTTCACGATGATGCCGCCATATCTAAACGTGTTTGAGAACACGATCACCGTTCAGTTTAATCATCGGGTTCTTGCGCTAAGCACCGCGGTACTAATCGTGCTGTTTTGGACGGCGACGCGACGCTACAAGATACCGCCATCGGCCAGATTAGCCATTCATTGCCTCTTGCTTGCCGTGATTGCACAGGTGGGTTTGGGCATCATAACATTGCTTCTTGTGGTGCCGCTTAAATATGCGGCCGCTCATCAGGGAGGCGCCGTTCTACTTCTTATTTGTGTCGTGTGGTTACTTCGCGAGCTTACGCCACCATCAAAGCAATTTTAATATTTCAAAGTCCGGTTCTGACGAGTGTAAAACCTCTCAAAATAGGTTTTCGCCTTTGACAGAGTAGGTTAGACTTAGTTGGGATTTGAGTGTGTGAGCATTGAATACCCACTAATAAGCGATAAAATCTCTCGACTTGTGACGCGCGGGAACTTGAATGCGGACGGCTGAGAGACAGCCTATTTGCGCGTAATCAAGGAGTTATTCATTGGCCAATTGGCGGAGTTCTCCGCAGAAAATTCTGGTTGTAATTAGCCTTTTTCTGGGGTTGGCGTTGCTGCCGACTGTAAGCGGCTGTGTCCAGGGGCCAGGGTCACCCATAAACCAGGTCATCCAAGCGGTCGGCGACCTCCAGCCGTTCCCCGAGGCGACTGAGCAGGAATACCAGCGGTTTGCCAACACTTTTCAAAAGCATAACGTTGGCGGCGAAGAGGCCGATGATCAATTGAAGTACTTCAGGTTTGCCTTCAAGCGGATCCGGACGAGCTACGTAAGGCGCGTTGATGACGCGAAACTGATTGACGCTGCCATCAAGGGCATGGACGAGATCGACACGAAATTGAAAGCCGCGCCAAGCGGCCTTGTGGAGGCGGCGTTGGATGCAATGACGAAATCGCTCGATCCGCACTCTGGTTTCATGAACGGCCAAGAATTCCGCGAAAGTTTCGTCCACACCAAAGGTGAATTTGGTGGCCTGGGTATCGAGGTCACCATGCAGGACGGTTTAGTGAAGGTTGTCGCGCCCATTGAAGACACACCAGCCGCTCGTGCGGGTATGCAATCTGGCGACTTGATTGTTCAGGTTGACGGCGAGCCTATCAAAGGTCTTTCCCTGGCTCAGGCGGTCCGGCGTATGCGTGGTCGCCCGGGTGAGGCCATTGATTTGCTGGTGCGGCGGGAAGGGCATGCAGATTTCATGATTCAGATCGTCCGTGCCATCATCAAGGTGCGCGCCGTGCGATGGCAAAACATGGGAAGCATCGCGTATATCCGCGTTAGTCGGTTTTCCGAACGTGTCCAAAGCGGAATTGCTAAGGCCTTTACCGATATCCGCAAAGAGTTGGGGGGCGCGCCTACCGGAGTGGTTCTTGATCTCCGAAATAATCCTGGTGGTCTCCTGGATCAGTCGATTGTGTTGGCGGACGCATTTCTTGACGACGGTGAAATCGTTTCCGTCCGCGGCCGGACCACTAGTAACCAAAGATCGTTCTTGGCGTCCGATGGCGACTTGGCGGCCGGGATCCCGATGATCATTCTTGTGAATGGTGGGTCGGCTTCGGCTTCGGAGATTGTCGCCAGCGCTCTGAAACACCACAATCGTGCGACGGTCATGGGGACCCAAACCTTTGGGAAAGGGTCAGTTCAAACGATTATTCCTATGCCGCGTGAAGGTGCTTTGCGGTTGACCACCGCACTTTATTATGGCGCCGATGGGCATACCATTCAGGCGCGGGGTGTGTTGCCTGACATCCTCATCGTGCCCAAAAAGGCGCCCGTGTCAAAGGGACGACGGGAGTCAGATCTTCCTGGTGCCATTCCCGCCGAAAAGGATGTCTTGAAACAAGCGGTCACGCCAAAAATTCTTGTTACTAATTGCCCCGCCGCCGCTGCGCCGCGTCGGACAGGACGTGAGCGCAAGGAAGACCGGGTGTTGGGATGCGCATTGGCGTATCTTGCGACAGGGTCGAAAGAGAAGTTTCTCGCGGCACACGGCGTTCAACGCCAGATGTAGGGTGCTCTGGCTCATTTGAATCCTTAATTTTTTTGATGGCTTGGTTGTTTTGTGTGTTGGCTATCGAGGTATACAGATTAGTAACCTATTCGCCGAATGGGCCGTAGTTGGCGTGATAAGGAGTAAGGTAGGCTTCGTCTGTTTGTAGAGCAAAGATATGTGCGGTGCAGCATATTTGAATTATCTTTTAAAAGTTCCATTTTTCATAAAACAGACAAAAAGTATCATTAAGTTCAATTTTATGCTCAGAGATATACACAATGGGCCTTAGAAAGGACTGTCCGAAAGGCCAGAAAATAGACACGTCTCCGAAGGTCGCGGACGAAGTTAAACATACGACTTGCTACATGTGTGCGTGTCGATGCGGGATTAAGGTTCATCTACAAGACGGCGAAATCCGTTACATCCAGGGCAATCGTAATCACCCGGTGAACAAAGGGGTCCTGTGCGCAAAGGGTTCTGCCGGGATCATGAATTACAAATCTCCAGCACGATTGCAAAAGCCCTTAAAGCGGGTTGGGCCTAGAGGTAGTGGTGAATTCAAGGAAATTGAGTGGGATGAGGCGCTTGATATCGCAACGGCATGGTTGGCACGATGTCGCGCCACCGACCCTCGGAAACTGGCATTCTTTACCGGTCGGGATCAGAGCCAATCGCTGACCAGTTGGTGGGCCCAACAGTTCGGGACGCCAAATTTTTCGGCCCATGGCGGCTTTTGTTCCGTCAATATGGCGGCAGGCGGCCTCTATACGATCGGCAGCGCCTTTTGGGAATTTGGCGAGCCTGATTGGGATCACACCAAATACTTCCTTATGTTCGGCGTCGCTGAGGACCATGATTCCAACCCTATAAAAACTGGAATCGGTCAACTGAAAACCAGGGGCGCGAAATTCGTCTCCATAAATCCAGTACGAACCGGGTATTCGGCCGTTGCGGATGAATGGATCGGCATTCGGCCTGGAACAGATGGCCTGTTCGTAATGTCGTTGATCCGCGAATTGCTGTTGGCTGGCAAGATTGATGAAGAGTACCTCGTTCGATACACCAACGTGCATTGGCTAGTTACGCAGAACGAAGGAGAAGAGGACCACGGGCTCTATATCCGTGATGCCGACGGCGTCGCCCAATGTTGGGATGGGGAGAAGTTGGCGCTTGCGGCCGTGTCCGATGTGAACGCCAAACCCACTCTCATAGGTGAGATTGAACTACCGGATGGACGCAAGGCCGTACCATCATTCGAACTCTTGGCGCGTCACTTTCTGGACAACCAGTATGCGCCTGAAGCTGTTGCCGCCGCGACAGGTGTCGCGGCTGGAACAATTCGTCGGATCGCAGCTGAACTGGCAGATATCGCGTTCAATCAAACCATAGAACTGCCAATTGAATGGGTCGACGTTTTCGGCCGAAAGCATGACAAGGTCGTCGGGCGACCTATCTCCATGCATGCTATGCGCGGGATTTCTGCCCATTCGAACGGGTTTCATACTTGCCGGGCCATTCATATCCTGCAGTTGTTGCTGGGCAGCATCGATGTGCCAGGCGGCATGCGCTATAAGCCGCCTTACCCGAAAGCACTTAACTCGCTTCCCAAACCCTTCGGTCGAGATCGCGACGTGCAGCCTAATACACCGCTGGCTGGGCCGCACCTGGGTTTCCCTATGGCACCAGACCAACTGCTCATCGACGCTGATGGCTGCCCGCAGCGGATCGACAAAGCCTTCTCTTGGGAGGCGCCTTTGGCCACCCATGGTCTGATGCATATGGTAATCACCAACGCATGGAGTGGAGATCCGTATCCCATCGACACCTTGTTCATGTACATGGCTAACATGGCTTGGAACTCGACCATGAACACGTCGAAGGTGATGGATATGCTCACCGATGTGGATGAGGAGACGGGCGAATATAAAATTCCACGACTTATTTATTCTGATGCTTTCTATTCGGAAATGGTTCCCTATGCGGATCTCGTGCTGCCAGATACCACCTACCTGGAGCGTTGGGATTGCATTTCCCTCCTGGATCGACCGATCAGCCATGCCAATGCGGCAGCGGATGCCATCCGACACCCGGTGGTCGAACCGGACCGCGATGTGCGCTGTTTTCAAGAGGTCTTGCTGGATCTGGGCTCACGCCTTGGATTGGCAGGGATGATCAATGAAGATGGAAGTCCGAAGTATCCGGGCGGTTACGCGGATTACATCACCAATCACGAACGGCGTCCGGGATTGGGGCCGCTGGCCGGTTGGCGTGGCGAGGATGGCGCCCAGTCGGGGCGCGGAGCACCCAACCCTGATCAGTTGCAACGGTATATCGAGAACGAAGGTTTCTGGAGCTACGAACTTCCCGAGGGACACCGGTACTATCGGTTCGCCAACAAGGGGTACCTGGAGTGGGCGGAGCTGATGGCATTCACCTCGGACGCCAATCAGATCGTCATGAAGATCTATTCTGAGGCGTTACAGAAATTCCGTTTGGCCGCCGAGGGGCACGGCCCCGTCCAACCGCCCGAACGCGATCGCGAACGCATCAAAACCTACGCGTCGCCGCTGCCCATCTGGTGGAGCTGGCCGACGATGGCTATGCTTTGTTGCTCCCACTCGTCGAGGGCGCCATGCGCGCGACACTGAGGGGGTCCGACGAGCGCAAGCGGACGCAGCGCGCCAGGGCCAGGGGACGGGGCACCGGGGCGGATGCTGAGCTGG
>CAJWVP010000152.1 GCA_913048145.1 uncultured Rhodospirillaceae bacterium | reverse complement strand
AACATGACAGTGGCATCCACAGCGCCGTCCTTGGACGCATCCAGGGCGCTGGCATAGACGGGAACACCGCAATGTTTGGTGCCCGCTTTCTTTGGGTTCACGCCACCGATGACGTTGGTGCCGTATTCCTGCATGCGCTCAGTCCAAAAGGTACCCTGCTTTCCAGTAATCCCTTGCACCAGGACGCGGTGCTCGCGTCGACAGATATACATCACGCAACTCCTTCATTGGCGACGTTAGCGGCGTCGGCGGCAGCCTTGCAGGCCGCGTCCATGTTGGGAAGCGGGTCCATACCCAGTTTGTCCTTGAGCATGGCTATGGCCTCTTCATCGCCGGTTCCGGCAATGGAAAAGAAGACCGGAATGTTCGGTTGGACTTCGTCCCAGGCTTCCAACAGGCCGCCCATCATTACGTCGCAGCGCGCGAACGCCCCACAGAAATTGACCACCAGGCTCTTCACGCCAGGCTTCGCCAGCACCATCTCCAGCGCCGCTTTGCCCTTAGTGTAGGCCTCACCACCAATTTCACAGAAATTGGCTGGCTGGCCGCCATAGTGCCGGACCACGTCCATTGTGGTCATGGTCAACCCGGCCCCATTGGCCAAGACGACCACGTTGCCCTCCAGCTCGATGTACTTGATGCCGTGACCTTCGCCAATCCTCTCGAGCCCGGTCAGCTTGTCGGGTGTACCCTTGGGCGCCAGGTCGTTCTGGCGCTTGATAGCGCTGTCGTCCATGACGAACTTGCAGTCCAATGCCATCACATCACCCTCGCCGGTCAAGACCAGGGGATTAATCTCCAGAAGCTCCGCATCATTGGTCGCGTAGGCTTCGTAGAGCTTCACCAGGGTTTCAGCCACCGCATCATTAGCGCCGTTCAGATCAAGTCCGTTAACCAACTGGTCCGCCGTATCCCGGGCAAAACCATGGCGCACGTCAACTGACGCCTTACGCAACTTTTCAGGTGTTTTGGCGGCGATTTCCTCGATATCCATGCCGCCTTCCGTGGAGAATATGACCACCGGACCCTTAGTCTCAGGATCGTTGAGGATGGCGGCATAAAACTCACGAACGATGTTGCATTGAGCCTCGATCAGGACCTTCTCCACCGTGTGCCCGCCAATTTCCATACCGAGAATGTTCTCAGCGTGGGCGCGCGCTTCCGTGGCCGAGGCGGCCAACTGAATACCCCCCGCCTGTCCACGCTTGCCCGTGGGTACCTGGGCTTTCACAACGCAGGGGCCAATTTCACCGGCTGCCAAACCCGCGTCGAATAACGTCGTCGCCAATTGACTCTTGGGCACTGCAATGCCAGTTGCCGCCAAGACTGGCTTGGCAGCATACTCTTCGAAATTCATGACCTTACTTCCCGTATTTTTCCCAATGGTTGCCGAACAATGCCTCTTCGGACGGCTTGTCCTCAGGGATGGTTCGCACCAAGTGAGTGATGTTGAGAAAATTCTTGTAGTTCAGGTTCTCGGAAATGGAATTCCCAGCCCAGGTCCCGCAGCCCATGGACAGCGTGAAGTTCAGCCCGTTGTCAAAGCTACCGCCGTTGCCCAAGGTATGGGCTTGGTTGACCAGGACGCGGACAACCCGAAGGTCTTCGGCTAGTTCCGTGGCATGTGCCTCCTCCTTCGTGTGAATTCCCACCGAATGGCCCATGCCAACGAAGTCGAGGACGTTTTGCACATGCGTCTTGGCTTCGGTAAAATCCATGGCCCGGTAGACCGTCAGCACGAGGGACAGTTTCTCGTCGGAGAGCGGGTAGTCCTTGCCGACGCCGTTCTGATCCTCGACCAGGAAGAACTTGGCCGACTTGGCTTCTTCCGACAGCCCGCAATGTTCGGCCAGTACGTCCGGGTCCTTGGCGATTACGTGGCGGTTCAGATGGCCATCCACCCAAAGCGTCTCCAGGATCTTCTGTTTCTCCTCCGCCGTGACCAGATAACCGCCGGCTTCCTTCAGGGCTTGAATGGCATCTTCATAGACGTCGTCCAGGATGGTCACAGAGTTTTCTGACGAACATGAGGTGGCGTTATCGAAACATTTCGACATCATGATCTTTTTGGCAGCATCCGGAAGATCGGCAGAGCTATCGATGATCACCGGTACGTTCCCAGCGCCAACGCCGATGGCCGGCGTGCCCGACGAATATGCGCGGCGCACATTGTTCTGGGAGCCAGTGACCACAACCAAATCGGCCTGGTTCATAAGTTCCTGGGTCAGCGCCTTGTTGACCGGCGCCGGCAGCACCTGCACCAAGTCTTCGGGAGCATACACTTTGCGCAGCTCATCGCGCATGTATTCCACAGTTTGGGTCGTGGTCGACAGGCCAGCCGGGCTCGGCGCGACGATCACAGCGTTGCGGCCCTTCACGGCCATCATAGCCTTGTTAACCGGCGTCGCCGCAGGATTGGTGGACGGCGCCACGGCAGCAACCACGCCGACGGGTTTCGCGTACAGGACCAGACCCTTTTCCGGTAGCTCTTCGATGAGGCCCACCGATTTCACGCGCATTAGGTCACGCAGGCAGCCAAAGGTCTTACGCATATTCTTGATGACCTTGCTTTCGACGTTGCCGAGGCCCGTGTCGCGGACCGCGGTCTCGGCCAGTTCGCGTGCGCGCTCAGGTTTGTAGATGGACCAGGCAAGAGCCGTGACGGCCTCATCGACCGTTTCCTGATCAGCGCTCTCGAAGGTCTCCATAGCGGCTCGGGCCTTGGCAATAAGGCCGTCGATAATCACTTTCGCGTCATCGGCAGGGGTGGGTGACTGTACGGCTGCTGTCTGGCTCACGATCAATACTCCTTCAGCTTGGATCGGATCGGTGATCCCCTCCGGCGTCATCCATGAAGCCGGGCTGTTCACCGTCCACCTCTTGAGATTCAACAATGTGTTTCTGCAGTTTCGCCGCAGCGGCGCGCATGGTCGGTAGTCTTTGTTCCGCTTCTTTCACATCCATACGGGCGTCGGGGGCGTGCAAAGCCAGACCGGCGACCACTCGGCCACCGTCATCGCAAATCGGAACAGCGACGGCGATCAGACCCGAGACATTCTCGGAATTGTTGGTGGCGAACCCGTTACGTCGAATGCCTTTCAGTTCCGCTTCCAAATCGGCCACATCAGTGATCGTGTGATCCGTGAATCTCGACAGCGGGGCGGCCTCTATAATGCGCTTGCGGGTCCGACTGGGTAAATGGGCTAAAAGGAGCTTGCCGATCGCTGTAGCGTGCACGGGCACGCGGGACCCAGCCTGCAATTGCAACCTAAGCGGCCATTCGCACTCCACCCGATCGATATAGACAATTTCATCGCGGTCCAGGACGCCGATGTTGCAGGTCTCACCCACGTTGGCGACTAGATCCTTGAGGACCACCCGCATGGGTCCCATGCGCCAAGCTATCCCAATGGCATTCAGGCTAAGACGCATCATTCGCGCGCCGACGGAGAAATGGTCGCGAGCGAAGTCCCGGCGGATAATATCCAGGTCTTCCAACTGGCGAACCACGCGGTGCACCGTCTGGCGCGGCAGCTCCAACTGCTGGGATAGTTCGGCCAGCCCAATGGGCGCGTCGGACTCAAACAGAGCATCCAAGATCAGGACCACTTTTTGAAGGGCCGAACCGCTTTCCTTGCCGCCGTCAGCCATACTAAGATTTCCCCCGTGATGGACGCGTACGCATCAACAAGATTTAACACGTTACTTTAAAGTTAACATAATTCAATATTATTTGAACGATATGTCTCATTTTTTTAATATCATGATTAAAAATATTACTATGGAACTTGTTTTGCCGCGCTTTAAGCTAGTCTCGGCCGTGCTCACAGCCTGGATGATCGTCATCTTGGGCGCCCCACCCGCCAAAGCTGTATGCGCCGCGCCGGCACCGGTCTGCGCGGCAAAAGCGGGGGTTTTCGCCATTCAATCCTTCCATCCCACCGCCAGCGCGACGCGCATCGGCCCGGACCTTCTCGTCACCAACCGCCACGTAGTTGCCAACCAGGCAACGGTGCGCGTGGTGGGGCCCAATGGCGCCCACCTGAACGCCACGGTGGTGCCGTCGTCTTACCCCGGGGACCTGATCGTGCTTCGAGTGCCTGATTTGCCACCAGGACCAATCTTGGCGCCTATCCAAACGCCAACTGCCACGACCACGCTTCGCGCCATCGGTTATGACGTGGGCCGTCAGGCAATTCGTATTTATGCGCCGGGCCAGATTATTGCTATTCCGCCGACCGACGCGCCCTTGGCCCGCGTTCATCACGACGCCCCAAGCCAACCCGGCAATTCCGGCGGCGCGCTCGTAAATGCGGAAGGCCACTTGTTAGCCATCGTTGCCGCTGGAGGTGAGGGTCGCCATGACGGCATACCTGCCACCGAGATTGAACGACTGAAATCCCTGTCCGGTCCGGCACATCGATACGCCCACGACCAGATTACTTTGGCCTATCGGCAATGCATGGCCGCAACCGATGCAGCCGGGCGAGGCCGCCGACCATTGTCCCAGGAACAATTGGCATTCTTGGACGAACGCTGTCGGGCGTCGAAAAACCGCCAGCTTCTTGACCTGGCGGCGCAAGTCTTCGGTCGGCGGGGTCACTTCGACAAATCCATCGCCCTGTTCACGGCAGCACTGGATCAGGACCCAAACACGCTAAACACGCGGTTGAGCCTTGTGGTAACGTTGCACCTCGCACGGCGTTATGCAGATGAGATTCCACATCTAAAGATTCTAATCAATACGCTTCCTGCCGATGTTCAGGTTCTACGTTTCGCGATTCAGGCCGGAACCTGGGGCGGTGCGCCCGACCTTGCGGACCGGGGTATGGCCTTATTAAAGCAGCACCATCCAAAGCTCGTCCCGCTGGCGGAGCGCTTCCGCAACACTCCCCCGCCGCCGCCTCAAGGAAGGTAGTCGTCCGTCGGATCGGGTAACCATCCGTACGCCAAAGGCAAAATCGATTGGCGCGGTGAGGGCCGCGCGCGCGAAAGAATAGCCTGTTTGAGTCTCTTGGCCGTCCAGGTGGGATTTGCCGCCAACCACCGGGCCGCAAGCGCTGCGATGCGGGGCACGGCAAAGCTGGATCCGGAAGCTTGGCTGTAGACGCCCCGGTGATCAATCACCGCGACCCGCTCCCCAGGAGCCATAATGTCGACGTGGGTTCGCCCCCAGTTTGATCCCTCAGCTAATTTCCCAAATGCGTCTGCCGATGTCACCGTAACCATGTTGCGCAGCGCCAGCGCTGCAGGATAGACGGGCGAACTATCGATATCGCGCCCGTTATTGCCGGCCGACACGACGAACAGCATATGCGGCCGGGCCCGCGCGGCGAACTCGAACGCCCGCCAGTCCTCCGCTTTATTCGAGCCCATGGCCAGGTTTACGATGCGCGCCCCAACGGCGTCGGCGTGGGCCACGACGTCGGCCATACGTGCCATGTCTGGACGCGGAAACCGATAAGGCGCAATCCTTACATTTGGTGCCTCGCGAAGAATGATGCTAGTTACGGCCGTTCCGTGATGCAGAGGAAAAAATGGAGACCGACCAGTGTCAATGTCGAAGGGCCGCGCGTCATCGTCCCAGAAATCATACCCAAGGATGTTGCCCCCTTCGTCGCGGGCCAAACGTGCCGCGATGTTCGGCAACTGATAATTTAGCCCCGTGTCGATGACAGCCACCAATACTCCGCCAGGATCACGCCCCGGTGGAACCGGCGGGTTCAATGGCACGTCCTGGTGATCATCACCGCGACGTATGATCAAGTGCTCAGCGCGGTCCGCTAAGTCGTAATCGATCCATCGCGTTTCGATCTCCCGGCATGCTCCATCGCCCCCAACCGCCTCATAAGCACGTAAACCTCCTCCTGAACGCGGTGTATAAAACTCAATACTGACCCGACGCAACTGGCCCAAAGGAAAAACCTTGGTGATCCGCAGCTCCCCGCCAGACGGCAAACCCAAGACATGTTGCGACTGGCCGGGCTGGCCGCGGAAAGATCGCACGCGAACGTCTAGCAGACTGCTGCCGGGAAATTTACGCTGAAGGGAGCCGATTTCCGACGAGCCACCCATACATGCCCATGCCAGGGCGCGACGGGCCGGCGTCTCGTCGGCAATGGCCGTGAGCGCGGTCAGCGCGGCGGCCAGCCCTATTCCCGCCGCGTAAGGTCGTAAAGCGTATCTCATGGCCGCATATCTAAACGCACCTCACATATATCACAGCAGAAATGATCAATCTGCCTGTATACTGCCTGAACGCAAAATTCCCGCTGATGGTTCAAAGCACCACCATTGCCTGATAGGTGCATGAAATTAGGGCAAAAATCATCACTTAAACGAAGCATTGACCGTCCACCTCCGCAGTCACCTAACAAAGCCGGCACTGATTTCGTCGGATCAACTCAATAGTGAGTAAGTCAATTAGTGACCTCAGAAGATCAACGGGCGCAAGGCTTGATACATTTCGTTCGGCCGTTCGATCATCATCATGTGGCCGCACTTCTCTAAGATATTTACTTGCGCGCCGTCGATGACGTCGGCCAGGCGCTGGCCGCTTTTAATCGGTGACATCTTATCATCGCGGCCGAGCACGAAGAAGGTAGGGCAGATGATCTTCGACGCACACTCTTTGGCATCGCCAAAGTTGTCACAAGCCGCCAGATCGTTGGCCAGCACGCCAGATTCGGCGTTTTTTAGTAAGACCTCACTGGCGCCGTGCACCCACAGCCCAGGCATCGGATGACCGCCGGTCTGCGCCTTCTCACCCAACCCCCAGAAAACGATTAATTCAGGGGCCAGCGGTTCATCTGCACGGGCAGCGGCCAAAAGGTCCAGATGCACAGGCATGGCTTCGGCAACGCCAGTCAGGATTAGACGCTCCGTCCGTTCGGGATAACGCGACGCTAGATCGAGGGCAATCAACGATCCCATGGAATGGCCCATGATCGTCGCCCCATCCACGCCAGCCGCATCCATGAACCGTATTACCCAATTAGCCATTTCCTCAACGTTCTCGATGACCGGCCCCTCGGAATAGCCGTGCCCTGGCAAATCTACTGCGTAGACCCGACGGCCCTGGAACG
>CAJWVP010000151.1 GCA_913048145.1 uncultured Rhodospirillaceae bacterium | reverse complement strand
CCTCTCGGAGATCTCCCCCCAACTGGGCCCCTTCCACACCACCTACGTGAGTTGCTTGCCGCCCAAGCCCTTGTCGACCCGCTCGATGTTCGGCGCGCCGGCGTCGAGCGCGCGGGCCGCCGATGACGGCTTAGCCAGGCCCTGCGCCGCGTTCGCGTATTTCTCAAAGGGCACCAGATCATTGGTATCGGCACCAAGGGCCTCGCAAACCTCTCTCACCCAGGCGTAGATGGAGGCCGAGACGTCCAGGTCCGTGTGCACCGCATCACGGATGGCCTGCGCATCGCCCGTTGTGACGCAGCGGTAGTTACCCGTGCAAAGCATAGCCCATTTGGCCAGCGGCACGAACACGCTCTCGTATACCTTCAGCTTCACCGGCAGTTCCACCGCTGTGCGATCGCCAGGATCGAAGCGGATAGCCATGATATCTTGTTCGAGCTGCTTCAGGATGGCCGTGTGTTGATCGCTCTCGAACCGCGCCACCTTGAAATTGGTGGGCAGGCTCACCTGCAAGTGATTGACTGGCTCGTCCAGTGGCCGGAAGGCCTGCGGGTCGGGGCTAGCCAGCGTAATCATCGCTGGATCGAAGCGCGACCAGACGGCGGCCTCCGTATAGCAGGCGTCGATGTCGACGGCAGCGATATCGGGAATGCGCTTCAGGTACGGCAAGGGGGGCATGTTCATGATCGACATGACTGGAACGCCCGACGTGGCAACCACATCCAACAATTCACGCACCCCTGGCGAACGGTACTGGGGCTCCTGCATGGCGAGACCAATGAGGTCGAAGTCCTTGGGGTCCACTTCGGCTGGGCCGGCGGCGCGGATGGTCCCCAGCGCGTTTCGGGAATCGATCTCCACCAGGCCGGCGCGCCCGCGCACAGGGATCTTCACCCGGATTCCATCGGCGTTGATCAAATCCGCCTCTTCGGGCAGGCAGATCATGGTCACATCGTGCCCCGCCAGAATCAGTTTCGCACCCAACAGCGATCCGTAGGAAGCGCCAAGGATCAAAATCCGATAGGTCTTATCAGCCATGGCTCTTGAGCTCTCCCGCCGTCTTTATCAGATGGTAGAATGTGATTTTAGCCGTTAGCCCACGCAATAACAAATACACCACCGCCGCTGTTGGAAGAGGATATAAGGAGGCCGGATAATACTAACGTCCACAAATCGCCACATCTATGAAAATAGGTGCCGTTCGAAGCGGGCACTGCCCCCGGGGCCGCCGCACCTTAATCTCTCGTATTGCCGCGCCGCGCCACAATGCGGTGGATCACCTTCTTCGACGACGCACTCACGCGTTCCTCGTCGAGCAGAACATCCAGGTCCGCTAAGGTGGCGCGAATGACGTCGGTCGCGAAGGCCGCATAAAGCCGACCAACGTCGTCGCGGCGGTCGGCGCCATCACTCACCCGCCAACTTAAATAAAGCGTGCCACCCGGCGACAGGAGACCGCACAAGCGCCGAACGGCCGCAATGGCATCCGGTTGCACTAGGTGCATGATCACGGTCTCGCAGAGGACGTTGGTGAAGATACGATCGCCCAGACCCGGGAGCGCCGGCAGAGCATCGACGTCGAAGGTCACCTCCGGATGCCGCCGGCGCGCCTCGGTCAGAAGGCGCGGTGCCGCGTCAACACCCACGACGTCGAATCCCTCCCCAGCCATCCAGGCCGTATCGCGCCCCGACCCACAGCCCACGTCTACCGTCAGACCGGCTTTGAAATAGGCACGAATTGCGGCGCGCAGGTCATCTGGCGGCGCCTGATCTTCCTCCCATTCTGCGGAATAATTGTAGGCGCCCATGTCGTAGGCACGAATGGTGTCTGCATCCATAACGCTTTACCGCGTCGCTGCCGGGCGCAGCAAGATCGTTTGTAGCGCAGTCGCTACGGGCCCGTCATCATCGCTGAGCACCGCCTGGGCCAAGCCGATACCCGTCCTCTGCCAGTGCGAAATGCAATCCGAAAGAAACCAATCCGCGTCCGTCTCCCGATGGAAATGGATGGTCAGGTCGGTGTTCATAAAGGTTATGTCATAGAAACCAGCGTTGCGTGAGATACCGTTACCACAATCCGCCAAGGGGCACAGCCGCTGAGCGGTGGATAGCGTTTCATCGGCTAGCAAGGGCGGGGTCTTCATCCAAAGCTTCGTCGGCCCGGTTGAGTTGGTCGGCGTGTCAGGCACTCCATCTGGATAGGCAACTTCGATGAAGTCTGAAAACGACGGCTCACCGTGTTCACCTCGGGCCAGCGGGGTCGGCCCGGCCGCCGCATCAGCCCGCTTCAACGGTGTCACGACCGCTGTCGGCATGGAGGTAAAATCGGCACGCACTAAGTGCATTGACGAACCGGTGACACAGGTATTGCCATCCGTATCCGCGAGTTTTACGCGCGCCTGGCCCAGCGTGCGACCGTCGCGATCCACGTCCGTGGTGATCTGGAACCCAGCCATTGGGATTGGCCGCACCAAGTCCAACGTCATACGGGTCAAGACCTTCTCCGGCAAGGCATGCTCAAGCGCTCGAGCAATCAACCCGGCCACCGGTCCAGCATGACAATGATCCACCGACCACGGCCCCCTTGCGGGCGCATTAGCGCAGAAATGGCCATCTCTGATGTGTTCGAAATAGGCTGGGGAGTCGGCTAAGTTCTGCATAGGGCGCCTCCTCTGGCGTCGTCAATTCGGTGGGGTCAGAATTACTTCCAGGCGAACTGGGGTTGGTCGAAATGGCTGACCCGGGTGGCATCCCCCCGAAGCGCCACTTCGCGGAACTGATATAGTATGGCCGCCGTTGGCGCAAAGACCGAGCCTCCAGTCGTCGGCAGGCAGACGCTTAGCACCGGGTTCTCGCCTGCTTCCGAGTCGCGAAATTCCGGAAGTTCGGGGCGGTTCAGTTCCCTCAAGGACGGAAGGAAGACCCGGGCCACCTCGTTGGGGTCCGGATTCAATTCGGCTTCTGCCGGCCCCCAGATGACAATAGGGGTGATCTGAAACCCCGACCGGGTAGGATAGTCGTCCAGCCGGCCCATGACTGCCGCACCATCCAGGCAGAGACCCATCTCCTCATCCAACTCCCTTAGCGCTGCCGCCTCGGGTGTTTCTCCATCGTCCAGGCGTCCGCCCGGCAACGCGTATTGGCCTCCGTGCCGGTTTAGGTGTTCGGGCCGCTTTGTCAGCAGGACCCGACCTTCACCTCCCTGCCCGCCACCAATAATCACGACGCCCACGGCTGCGTGGCGCAAGCCCTCGCGGTCAAGGGATTGGTGGAGAAATTGGTCTAGACGGTCAGTGATCCGTCGGCGCAGGCCCGGGCCGTAGGCAAAGTCCATGGATTGGTCTCAGCCCACCGCCACGCAGCGCCGTGCGAAGACCAACAGATCATCCGTGAACCCGTCCGGATCCTCCAACGGGATCAGGTGCCCGGCGTCGGAATAACGTTTTTCCTCGACGTCTGGAATGCGCCCTTTCAGTTCGTTCACGTCCGCATCTATGCGAAACAGACGGTCGTGCTCCCCTGTCAGGATCAGCACCGGATGGGCCAACTTCTCATAGGGGAAATCCCATTCCGTCGCGAGTGACCCTTCCATGAGCCGGAACAGTCCGTCCGTCGGGTCCGGCGCTTCGAAGGGTTGCTCCACAAAGGTGGCGTCCCACAAATTGGCGATCAGGTCCGGCGACGCAATCACCGGAATATTCGCGGTCATCACCATACGCCCGCCACCCACGCGAGCTAGGTCCACCATAGCCCGGTTGATCCAGTTGAGCCGCTGGGTCGGCTTCCGAAGCGTGTTGATAAACACCAGCCCCGTGGTATCGGCGCCGGCTAAACACGCCTGCGCTGCGAATAGCCCCCCAATGGAGAGCCCCACCAGGATCGGCGACGGTGGCTTCACGTGATCGATAAGGGCGCATAGGTCTGAGACGATGAGCGAGGGCGTCAACGCCGTTGCATCACCAAAGGTCGTATGCTCCTGGCCGCGGAAGTTGTAGACCAGTGTCCCGTAGCCAGCCGTATGCAGGGTTTCGCAGATGCTCCCCGACCACATGCCCGTGTTACCTGTCAGCGCGTTCACAAAGATGAAGGTCTGCATGTGGTGGGTGGCAGCGTTATATTCGTAGTAGAGCGCCTCGCCGGGCGCCAAGTCCAATTCGGGCATCGCCGGTTCCTCCTCGGTTTCCATTAGGCTCCGAGCCCGACCGTTTAGAGTCAAGGGGCCGGCGTTTCGGATTCGACAACCGGTCCAAATCGACAGGCCCGCGCTAGGCCGCTATGGTCGGACCACCCGATGACGAGAGGAACCTGCCATGTCCGCCGCCCTTGCCCTAAAGACCCGACTCGCGCAACCTAACATCGTCGTCGCCCCCGGCGCACCAGACAGCCTCACCGCACGCCTCGTGCAACAGGCCGGATTCGACGCCACCTACATGACCGGCTTCGGGGCAACGTCAGTGCGGCTGGGCACTCCGGACCTCGGCCTCCTGACCCTGACGGAAATGGCCGACCACGCTCGCAACATGGTTCGCGCCGTCGACATTCCCGTAATCGCCGATGCGGACACGGGCTACGGCGGCCCCCTCAACATCTCTCGCACCGTGGAGGAATACCTCCAGGCCGGCGTCGCCGCCCTGCACCTGGAAGACCAAGTAGCGCCCAAACGTTGCGGCCAACTGGCGGGCATCCGCCTCACTCCTGCAGACGAGGCAGCGCTCCGCCTCAAGGCCGCGGTCACCGCGCGGGGCAGGAACGACCTTCTAATCATCGGCCGCACAGACGCGCTCCCCGTCGCCGGCATTAATGAGGCCGCTGATCGCGCCAAGCGTTACCAGGACGCGGGTATCGACTTGGCTTTCGTGGACGGGGTCAAAACCTGCGCCGAGGTAGAGGCCATCGCGACCCAGGTGACCGGCCCGAAGGTGGTCAGCCTTGTTGATGGGACAGACGCGGCGACGCTGACGCGGGAAGACCTGCAGGACATGGGGTTCGATATCGTGCTATACGCCGTCACCGCCCTGTTCGCTCAGGCCCACGCTGGCGCTGAAGCGTTGGCCGCGCTTAAGTCAGCGGGAAGACCCGAATTCTCCCAGGCGACAATGGGCTACGAAGATTTCTGCCAAGCGGTTGATCTTATCGGGCACCAGGAATTCGCTGGAATGTTTGAAACCTCCCGATAACCGGTTCGATCTATGAGAAACCATAATACCAGCTGGCTTACATTTCATAATCCGCGCCAACCAACAAATTCTCCCGCAGCGCGTGGGCTAACGACACGGGCATTATGCCGCTTCGGGTTGGCCCAGAGAGGCCAGAGTGCTATAGGATATTATGCCTTCTTCAAAGGGCGTGGACCGTTAGAGGTGACGATCGTGTCGAGAGGCCAAACGATGAAGAACATCATTCCATTGCATGCTGGCGCGGCCAGCCTGATGGCCGTGGCGGTAATAATTGGCGGCTGCGCCCAGACGACCGTGATCCCAACCAAGAGTGGCGCGACACAGGTGTCTTCAAAGACGCCGACGGCCTTCGTACAATTTCCCGACGTACCGGTGCCGCCAGGGTCGAAGATCAATGTAGACAAAACCCTGATCTTCGGCTCGAAACCCTGGTTTGGGCAGTTGACATTGACTTCCACGACATCATCAAACCGCGCCTTCGATTTCTTCCGAGCCATGATGCCCGGCCAAGGCTGGCAGGAAGTCACATCCGTACGCGCGTCAACCTCGATCCTGACCTATGACCAGAACGACCGTGGGCTGATCATCGCCATTCAGGCTGCGACGCTGCTGGGATCGGAAATCACCATCACCGTCTCGCCGAAAGGCACGCCGTCAGGCAATTTCCAGGGTGGCAACCTGCCGTCACCAGTGCCCCGGCAATAGATATCCGCACACGTCTCGGACCATCTGAGACTCTTGGTGTGCATGTGAAAGCCCCGGAGAGAGAGCATGAGAGAAGTCGTAATCGTAGACGGTGTCCGCAGCCCTATCGGTAAGTTTGGCGGCGGCCTGTCCAAGGTCCGCCCCGATGATTTGTTGGCAGAGGTTTACAAAGGGCTCATAGAACGCACAGGCGTCGACCCAATGCTATTGGATGATGTCTACGCCGGTTGTGGCAACCAGGGCGGCGAGGACAACCGCGACGTGGCCCGTATGTCGACTTTGCTGGCTGGCTTCCCCATTGAGGTTTCGGGCGTCACCGTAAACCGAAACTGCGCCTCGGCCCTGGAAGCCGTGAACCAGGCCGCTAAGGCTATCATCGCCGATGAAGGCGATGTATTCATCGGCTCAGGCGTGGAAAGCATGAGCCGCGCGCCGTGGGCCATGGCAAAGCCCGAACGCACGCCGGCTATGGGCAACCCGAAGATGTGGGACACCACCGTGGGCTGGCGGTTCAACAACCCGAAGATGGACGCCATGTATCCAATCATCTCATTGGGCGAGACAGCGGATAACATCGCCCAGGAAATGCAGATCAGCCGCGAAGAACAAGATGCCTTCGCCGTGGAAAGCCACCGCCGCGCCGTCAACGCCATCAACACTGGCAAGTTTGCGGATGAGATCGTGCCCATTTCCGTACCACAGCGAAAGGGCAACCCGGTCGTCGTCGATACCGACGAGCACCCGCGCTATAAGAAAAGCGGCGACAACTACGTACTCGCCACCGACACTGACGACATGGCCCGCCTGCGCCCGGCATTTACGAAGGACGGCACGGTTACCGCGGGCAACTCGTCCGGCGTCAATGACGGCGCCGCGGCGGTGCTGATGATGAGCAAGGAAAAGGCCGAAGAACTAGGCCTGAAACCAAAGCTCCGCTGGATCGCTTCGAGCGTGGCCGGAGTGGATCCAGGCGTAATGGGCTACGGCCCTGTGCCCGCCACCGAGAAACTGCTCGCCCGCCATCGCCTGAAGATCGAAGACATCGGCCTAATCGAGTTAAACGAGGCCTTCGCAGCGCAGATCATTGGTTGCATGAGGCGCCTCGGCATGAATCACGCCAATACAAACGTCAACGGCGGCGCGATTGCGCTTGGTCATCCTACGGGCGCGTCAGGGGCGCGGATTATGGTTACCCTTATGCACGAGATGGAGCGCCGCGCGCTAGACCGCGACAAATCGCAGCCCTTCTATGGTCTATGCACGCTATGTGTCGGCGTCGGCATGGGCGTTTCGACCCTGGTCGAGTGG